>JBMOPR010000656.1:0-8467 GCA_049323075.1 Pseudomonadota bacterium | reverse complement strand
TCGGGCGTCTTGGCCGAGAAAAACGACGGAATGTCCGGGGCGCGGTACGGCTGCTTGTGCCGGTTGACGATGTCGCGTGGCAGGAATTCGCCCATGCTTTTCTTCAGCAGGTATTTTTCATTCAGCGCTTTCATTTTCAGTTTCGGTGGCAACGCGTTGGCGAACTCGATGACGCGGTGATCCAGAAACGGAAAGCGGCCTTCCACCGAATTGGCCATCAGCATGCGGTCGCCCTGGGAGCTCAGCAGGTAGCCGCCCATCAGGGTTTTGGACTCGATATACTGGGCGCGGTTAAACGGGTGCCAGCGCGGCAGCTCCTGCGGCAGCGACTGGGCCAGCAGGTCGATGGCATTGTCGCGCAGCGTGGCTTTCATGTCGTCGGCAAAGAATTCCTTGCACTTCGCGGTGGTGGTCCAGCGCGGCACGTGGGAGAAATACGGCAGGTTCGGTTCATCCAGATTGCTGCCGAAGAAATTGCGCAGGTATTCCTGGGCGCGGCCGGGTGAGACATCCAGGTACGGATACAGCTTTTTCAGCAGCGCAGGCCGGAAACCGGAATCCTTGTTGGCGGCCCAGAACTGGCGGATCTTGGTTTCCTTGAAAATATCGTAGCCGCCCAGCACTTCGTCGGACCCTTCACCGGTCAGCACCACGCGGTAGCCCTGTTGCCGCACCAGCCCGGACAGCATACGCATGGGCACCGGCGCCGTGCGCAGTACCGGCGCTTCGGTGTGCCAGATGGTCTGGAAAAAATGCTCCGCCACGTCGGCTTCGCTGCACTGAATCCGGCTGTGCTCGGCATTCACCTGGCGGATCATCATCTGCTGGTAGCCGGTTTCGTCCAGGGATTCTGCGTCGAAGCCGATGGAAAAGGTACGCAGTTTGGCGTCGCTGAAATGATGGATCAGCGCCACCAGCACGGACGAGTCCAGCCCACCGGACAGGTAGGCACCCACCGGCACATCCGAGCGCAGGCGGATGCGGGTAGCGTCGATCAGCAGCTCCCGCAGTTGCAGGGCCAGCGTGTCTTCATCGGCGCTGTGGTAGCCGCTCTTGTCCAGGGGGAAGTGCCAGTCCCAGTAGCGCGAAACGCGAAAGCCCTTCGCATCGAGCACGGCCATGCAGCCCGGCGATAATTCAAAAACACCCTCGAACAGGGTGTTGGGGCTTAGCGGCGCCCAGAAGGTCATCAGCTGGTCCAGCGCGTTCAGGTCGATCGCAGGCTTGGCCCGCAGCGCCGGCAGGATGGCCTTGATCTCGGAGGCAAACACCAGGCGGTCGCCGTCCTGGGTGTAAAAGAGGGGGGTGATGCCGACCCGGTCCCGGCACAGCACCAGCCGCTGGGTGCGGGTGTCCCAGAGTGCAATGGCGAACTGGCCGTTCAGACGGTTGACGAAATCGTCGCCGAACTGTTCGTACAGGTGAACGATGACTTCGGTGTCGCTGTGGGTGTAGAACTGGTGGCCGTAGCCGAGCAGCTCTTCCCGTAATTCGACGTAGTTGAAGATCTCGCCATTGAAGATGACCTGGATGGTTTGATCTTCATTGTGGATCGGCTGCCAGCCGCCGGCGAGGTCAATGATGCTGAGGCGGGCGTGGGCCAGTCCGACCTGATTGTCGGAATAAAAGCCGGTGCCATCCGGACCGCGATGGTGCAGCTGGGCGATCATGTCGTGCAACAGCGTCGATGTCTGCCCCGACAATCCGCTAAAGGACGCAATGCCTGCTATTCCGCACATCGTCTGTTTCGCAACCCCTGCAAAAGTCCGCTCTCAAGCGTTGGGAGAGACATTACAACCGCGCCCTTAACACATTGAATCTCAAAGAGTATAGAGCATGTGAGCGCCATCGGATCAAGGTCGCCCCCGATTCGGCTGGTTCAGCGCAAAATGCGTAAGTTATCCAACACTTAGCACCGTCACAACTGCAAAAATTCACAGGAATTTTCCCCAGGCAGCGGTGACAGTTTGGTGAGGCTTCTGCTGGCAGATGATCTGGGCAGAAGGGGTCATATTTTAAACGGATAGGGGCGATATGCCTACATCAATCCCTGCGCGATGGCAAAATTGCCGGTTTTGCAAAAGCGCCCCTGATGGTGGCAGTGATATGCTTCCGGCGGCCCGGCCAGTGAAGGTGGAAAGTGGCCCCTTCCACGGCAAGCGTGTCTGCTGCCAGGTGCAGTTGGTCAGATGGGGCTTGATGTATGCATGAAAAAACGAAGAGCGCTGAAGATGACAGGGTTGTCAGGCAGTAGTGCACCCGGTGATTGGTTGGCTCTGGGGTATTGGAAGCTTGGTGTTTTTGCACTTTTCATTTCTGTCTGAGGCTGCACATGCGTCTGTTGGCTAGAACCTCGATCCTGCTGGGCACGGTTTTGGTGCTGCTCTATTTTGCATCGATGGGTCCGGTTTATAACTGGGACATGATCGGTTATGTGGCTGCTGCCTACCACAAGGACGGGTACAGGGGGCAGGAGCTGCTGGACAAGACCTATTCCGATATCAGGAATGAAGTGGGAGCCGATGTTTACGCGGATCTGGTTGGCGGGCGCAATCCTCATTATCGCCAGACAGTGGCCGCTGATCCGGTTGCGCTGGAACAACAGCTCCCGTTTTACTCAATACGGATTGTCTATGTTGAACTGATGAGGGGGCTCAAGCGTCTGGGGATGGAATATCCGGCGTCCACCTACCGCATCAGCATCGTCTTCTCGGTTCTGTGCGTGTTTGCCTTGGGCCTGCTGTGTATTCAGCAACGTGTTCCCCTGATGGCGGTTCCGTTTGTGGTACTGGCAGCGGGCTACGTTGATCTTGTGGCGCTTTCGCTTCCGGATGCAATGGCGTGCTTCTTCGCGCTGCTGGCAACCTGGGCTGTACTGGACGGACGCAAGCTGGCCTATCTGTTGGCAGCGCTGCTTCCCTTGGTGCGTACGGATTATTTTATTCTGTCCTGTTTCCTGATGGGCTACTGCTTCTGGAAAGGCAATCGGATCGCATCTGTTATCACCGTCGTCGCCGTGCTGGCAGTGTACGGCGTTACGAATGCAGCGCACGCCCATTATGGGTGGCTGACGCTGTTTAATTTCACCTTCATGGAATTCAGTCCATATCCGGCGGAGTTGCGACTGTCAACAAATCCCATGGATTACATCAAACCCTATATTGCCGCTACCACCACGTTCCTTACGCATGCACACATGCCCTTTTATTTTCTGGCGTTATTTCTGCTGGCAAGACGCGGAAAAATCAAAATCGTCAGCATTGAGGCATCTCATCTCCTGCTCTTACTGATTCCGTTGTTGTTTTTGGCTGTCCACCTTGCGCTATTTCCCTTGTTGCAGGAGCGGTTTTTTGTCTACTCTTCCTCGCTGGTTCTGATCTGGATAATGAAACAGCTGGATCCAGGAATCACGCAGTGCGATCCCCGTTCCAGCCCTGCTTGCGGTTGAACCTCCAGGCGGATCAACGTATATTCGCACCAGTCTGCCAATATCCAGTCGATCCCTTCTCCGGCAATGAGTGATATCCGAAAGCTGTCTCGAAGATCCTTTATTGCAACCGCAGGTCTGGCCGGTGCTGCTGTCGGTGGCTTGATGCTGGCGGGAAAATTCACCTCCGTGCAAAATCGTTTGCATACGGCCTTAAAAAAATCGCCTGAAAAACTGCATCTATTCATCCACATTGGCGCTGATAACCGGGTGACGCTGGTATCGCACCGGGTGGAAATGGGGCAGGGTGTCAGAACGGGGTTGCCGTTGATTCTGGCGGAAGAGCTTGACGTGGACTGGTCCCTGGTCGACGTGGTCCAGGCACCCGGAGATGCTGACTATGGTAACCAGTATACGGCAGGTTCCCGCAGCGTCCTCGATAGTTACCGGATGCTGCGGGAACTGGGCGCCGCTGCCAGGAAGATGCTGGAGCAGGCGGCTGCACAACGCTGGAATGTCAGTGCCACCGAATGCCAGGCAATCCAGCATCGGGTAGTGCACAAACCCTCGGCGCGTTCGTTTTCTTATGGCGAGCTTGCGGAGCTGGCGGCAACGTTGCCGGTTCCTGCTGTAAATGAGCTTTCTTTCAAACCCGAATCTGAATTCCGTTATATCGGCAAGGCGACCCGGTCTGTGGATTGTGGCGCCATTACCCGGGGCGCTGCCGTTTATGCGTCCGACATCCACCTGCCCAACATGTTGTATGCCGTGGTGGAGCATGCGCCGGTCATCGGCGCCCGGCTGATCAGCTGTGATGAGAGTGAAGCCCGGCTTGTGCCCGGGGTGGTGGATATCCTTGTGTTGCCGGAGCAGGATTTTCCCATGGACTTCAAGCCGCTGCACGGTGTTGCAGTGGTGGCGAACAGTACCTGGGCGGCCATTCAGGCGCGCAGGAAGCTCAAGTGCCAATGGTCATCAAGCAAATACAGTGTGCGTGGATCGGCGCAGCTGAGAGGTGAATTGCTGGAACGGATCAATACCCCGGGCGAGGTTGCGCGATCGCAGGGTGATCCGGCTCGTGCGTTTGCCGAATCGGCACGTGTGCATGAATCCACTTACGCATTGCCTTATCTGGTTCATGCGCCGATGGAGCCACCGGTGGCCGTGGCGGACGTGCGCTGGAACAGCTGCAGGATGTGGGTGAGTTCGCAGGATCCGCAACGGGTACGCTACGACATTGCCACCCTGCTTGATCTTCCACTTCACAATGTGGAAATCAATGTGCCGCTGCTCGGTGGCGGCTTTGGTCGCAAGGCCAAAGGTGATTTCTGTTCCCAGGCGGCCCTGATTTCAGCCCGGGTGAAGTGTCCTGTCAAACTGATCTGGACGCGCGAAGACGACATCCGTTTTGGTTACTATCATGCGATGAGTGTGATCGGTCTGCGGGCAGGCCTGGATGGCGAGAATCGTGTCAGCAGCTGGAGCATGCGGGCGGCCTATCCCAGCATTCAGTCATTGTACGATACGGCGGTCAACAAACCTTCCGCAGAGGATGTGAAGCTGGGATTTGCCAGCTGCCTGTTTGAATTTCCGCACATGAGCGCGGAGATTCACAGCGCTGACGAGGCGGCCCGCATCGGCTGGTTCAGGTCGGTTTCGTCCATCCAGTATGGGTTCGCCAACAATTGTTTTGCGGACGAGCTGGCTGCGCTGCGACAGAGTGATCCGTATGAAAACCTGCTCGATCTGATCGGACCGTCCCGCGTCATTGACCCTGCACAATTGAAGATCCAGTACCGTCACAATGCCGAGCATCCTATCGATACCGCCCGGTTGAGGCATGTGTTGGCGCTGGTGGCAGAAAAGAGTGGATACCAGCGTCTGTCTGATGGCAGTGGCTGGGGGCTCGCGGTGCACTTCAGTTTTCCAACGTACTGCGCGGCGGCCACCAGAGTGCGCATTGAAGAAAACCGGTTGATAGTCGAGGAAGTGCATATTGCCCTCGACTGCGGCCTGGTGGTGAATGCGGACAGTGTCCGGGCGCAGTTGGAGGGTTCGGTAATATTTGCCCTGTCTTTTGCCCTGGCCGGGCAGATTGATATACAGGAAGGACAGGTGCTCCAGAGCAATTTCCACGATTATCCGATTTTGCGTATCAACCAGTGCCCCAACATTGTGACACACCTGGTGACCAGCGCCCGGCCACCATCCGGCGTGGGTGAGCCCGGCGTACCGGTAGTTGCTCCGAGTTTGGTGAACGCGATTTTCGCCGCCACGGGGCAACGGTTCAGAACGCTCCCCCTGAACCAGTTTTTCTCGGTGTGACCTGGGCTTAAAGTCCTTTGGCCGTTGCGAAACACCTGAAACTTCAAGGTGGTTGCGGGGCTTCCGGTGTATCCAAACCATCAGTGCATCTGTTGCGGGCCTTACGGTGCGTGGCACCGATTGGGTGATATTCAGGGCCGGCAGCCAGATTACCTTGCTAAACTTCCATATGCTTATTTATTATTCAGTTTTTGCGGGCGGTTTGCGCAAGGCTATGCCTGTGCATCGTTGACCATTGCGCATGTTGCTACGTTCAGAAGGGGCATATGACCAGCAGCCAAGAAGCTTTTGACATTGTCAGAATTGAGAACGATGACATTCCCCTTCTGCGCGGGTTTTATCAAGCCTACTTTCCGGACAAGCCCAAACTGAATGATTTATCCCTGTGGCGCTGGGAGTTTCTCGACAATCCTCTTTGCCAGTCGGGTGCCCGGTTCTTTGTCATTCGCAGCGCCGGTGCGATCAATGGTGCCATTGGTGGCGTTTGCACGCGCATCCAGGTGGGGCAGCAGACATTTCCTTCCTGTCATCCAGTCGACTTTTTTGTGGCTCCCGAATACAAGGGTTTTCCTGCGCTGCGGCTGTTTCGCAAGATTCTGGAGGATATCCCAGTCTTTTACGCGTCCTACGTGTCGGCGGATGCGGCGAAGCTGTTCGAGAAGGCGGGCTTCCTGAATCTGGATAATGATCTGCGCATGTACCATTACATGTTGAAGCCAAAGGGCGTGGGGCTGTCCGCATTCAGCTATGCCAGGACGCTTGGTGTGTTTGGTGCCCGCCAGTTGCTGCGCGTGGGTTACTGGTTGTATGCGACCTTGCGCGGACTGGACCGTTACCGTTACCGGGTGGTCGATCAGCTGTCCGAAGAGCTGGTACCGCAGTTCGATGTCGGGCGTTTCCCGAACCGTATTGGCTTGATCAAGGACTTTTCGTACCTGGCGTGGCGTTACGGAAAAAGCCCGGTACTGAAGTGCAAATATTTTGCCCAGAGCAGGAACGGTGTTCCCAATTGTCTGGTCGTGGTACATGAGAAGGCCGAAGAGGGCTGTGCCGTGATCATGGATATCGTGCGCGGATCTGACGATGTTGTGGACGTTGGCACTACCCTGGTGAAAGTAATCGATCATTACTCGCGGCGTGATTACCATATGATTGCGGCGGTCGGTTTGAACAAGCAGCTCGATCAGTTGCTCAGAAAGCTGGCCTTTGGCAGCCAGCCCAGCAATTACCGATTCATGTTTTACGCAAAGGACAAGGAGCTGAAGAATCAGCTCAATGATCCGGACAGGTGGGATTTCAATCTGGGTGATACCGATGTCTACTAAGCTGAGCCTGACCGGGCTGAAGCGCTCGTTCAAATCTTTTGTGACACGGCATGAGGCCGTCGTGCTGACCTACCACAGTACATTGCCTCCGCAGACCCCACTTATTTCTGTTCCGCACCACCTGGACGGTGATCTGTTTCACGATCAGATGCGTTATCTGGCGTCGTCCGGTTTTAACTGCGTTTCCCTGCAGCAGCTTGCTGAATATATTAAAAACAGGAGTATCCCGTCGCGCACGGTTGCGATCACGTTTGACGACGGTTTCTACAACAACTTTTCTGTCGCCTTTCCCATTCTTGAGCGATACAGGATACCGGCCACGATTTTCATCGTAGCCGGGTACATCGGCTCAACCCGGTTGAATTGGCCCGAGGAGCTGGCGATTCTGTTGACGCTGGCGAGCGTGTCACGGCTCAAGATTGCTGATCGTGATCTTGTCATCGCCTCCAGCAGCGAAAAGGCGGTGGCATATGAGCAGATCGCGCGTCATTTTTCCACGCTTGATGCGGATGGCATCCAGGCATGCCTGAAAAATTTGCTGGAGCAGGCAGCGTTGTCGCGGGAAGATCTGTACCGCAGTCCGCTGTATGAGAGCCTGCGCTTCATGACCTGGGATGAGGTGCATGCCATGGCGAAATCAGACCTGATCAGCTTCGGCTCGCACACCATCAATCATCGTCGACTGGTGTATCTGTCGCCGGACGATGCGCAGAAGGAAATCACTGCGTCACGAGACATTATTCAGCAGCAGTTGGGAAAATGTGCCGCCTTTGCCTATCCTCACGGCCGCTGGCACAAGGATTTCAATGACAGTCATTTCAATATGGCCGTTGCAGCGGGTTATGACATCGTGGTGACGGCGGATTCGGGCACTGTTACTGCTACTTCCAGCCCGCACGATTTGCGCAGGGCTAGTATTCTTCAAGGCGCTCATCTCGCATATTTCGATTATTTGCTGCGAGGCGGCATTTCGTTTTCCCAAGCCCGTTCCCGTGCAGGGGTAATGAAGGGAATCCTGACCGGTTGCACGCATTAGGTGGCCAGTCTTTGGATGATAGATTACGGGTACAGCCGTGGCAGTAGCAGTTTGCGGGTGTATAACACATAGACCAGTCCGCCAGCACACAATAGGCTGCGCAGATGGTAGCGCCATGCGCTGCGATAGTGGCCGTTGCTGCGTTCGTAACATGAAATTGCGTGCAGGCTACGCCCCAGTTTTTTGCTAAATTCCTTTTTTATTTCCGCGGGCAGTGAATGCGACAGCATCTCGCTCACGACCTTCTCGTCGGTATAGATAAATTCGGCCGTCTTGGAGAGGGAGTTCGGCGTGTCATTTACGGCATACGTGGGTTCGTTGATGAACGTTACCTTGCGGTCGCGAGTGACTCTG
>JBMOPR010000655.1:0-8503 GCA_049323075.1 Pseudomonadota bacterium | reverse complement strand
GACATCGACGATCTGCCCGCCACGTTCGTGGTGGACCGGGACGGCAAGCTGCGGCTGATGACGGAAGGTTTCAATCCGGGTGACGAAGCCCGGCTGGACCAATTTCTGGAAACCCTGGTGCGCGAATGACCGCACACCCTGCAAGAACCACGCATAGAGCATGACGACAATGACACCTGTGACACGCTGGTCCACCTCATTTTCGCGATCCCTGCTGCTGGGATTCTCCCTGCTGACGCTGCTGCTCAGCCTGTCGGCGCCGCTGCAGGCCGCCAAGCCAGCGGATGATATCGACGCGGACATTGATGACGCCGAACTGGAATACGTCGAGATCGACGAAATCCTGAGCGAGGACGAAAACGCGCCCCGTCCGAGCAAGGCCGATCAGGCTGCCAAGAAAAAGAAAGCCCAGGTTGAAGCGGCCAGTACCGACGAGGAAAAGGAATTCGTCGACCTGAACCAGATTCTGTATGGCGGCGCACAGCCGGCCAAGGGCGGCAAGGGAGCCGCTGCGAACGCGCCGGCACCCGATCGCAAAAGCATGCAGCAGGAAATGCAGTCGCTGAAGGAAAAGGTCCTGCAGGTGAACCGCGATCTGTTCGTGCTGGAAGAAGATCTGCTCTACCCCAGCAGCACCCAGGTCAATGTCTTCGTGTCCTGCGATGCCCTGCCCTATTTCCAGCTGGACGGCGTGACCGTGAAGATCAATGACCGCGCCGTAGGCAATCACCTGTACACCGAGCGCGAACTCAAGGCCATGAACCGGGGCGCGGTGCAGCGCCTGTTCACCGGCAACCTGCCGGTCGGCGAGCATGAACTGGTGGCCATCGTCAGCGGCGTGGGTCCCGAGGGCCGCGACTACAAGCGCGCGGTCAGCATCGAATTCGAGAAAACCAGCGGCACCAAGTACATCGAACTCAAAATCGAAGGGGATAACCAGCGTCAGCAGCCCACCTTCCGTCTGAAACAGTGGGAGTGAGCGGGCTGAGGACACGGCATTGAAATCCATCTTCTCATTGATCAAGCCGGCCCCGGCACCGCAGCCCCTGCGGGCGCTGACGCTTGCCCTGCTGCTGGCAGGCACGCCGGCCCTGGCAGCCGAACCGGAGGCCGCGACAGAAACGCCACCGGCAGCCCAAGCCCCGGCCACCACCAGCATCCAGTCTGCCGATGAAGGCGGATTCATGGCGCCGGTTAAAAAGGCTTTTGGTTCCGTTTCGGATTCCGTCACCCATCTGTTCAGTTTCGGTGAGGACGACGCTGCGGAGAAGCCTGCGGCGGAAACCGCCCCTGCCCAACCGATCCCCATCGACCAGCCCCATCCCGTCGGCGACCTGGCCTATGGCGACCTGCTGTTCGAGTACTACCAGCAACGTTATTTCGCTGCCATCACCAAGATTCTGGTGGCGCAGCAGCGGGGCCTGCTCAGCCGCGACGCCGAGCACACGCAGATTCTGCTGGGTGCGCTCTACATTTCCTACGGCATGCTGGACAAGGGCGAAGCCATTTTCCGCCAGCTGCTGGCCAGTGGCATGTCGCCCGCCGGTGCCGACGAAGCCTGGTACCAGCTGGCCCGCATTCACTACAAGAACGGTGATGTCAGCCGTGCCCGCGATATCCTGGTGGCCGAAATCAAAACCCCGCTGGAATCCCGCGCCACCGAGCACACACTGCTGCTGGCCCTCTGCCACATCCGGCTGGGGGAAGTGGATCAGGCCAAACCCTTGCTGCCCTACCTGAAAGACGATCCGGCGCTGGGCACCTTCACCCGTTTCAACCTGGGTTCCGCTTTTGCGCAGATGGGTCAGCTGAACAAGGCCGGTCGCTATTTCACACAAGTGGCGGAAACGGAAGCCACCGACGAAAACAGCCTGGTGCTGAAAGATCAGGCCACACTGGCGCTGGGCGTCAAGCTGCTGAAACAGGAAAAGTGGCTGGAAGCCCGCGACCTGCTGGAGCACATCCGCCTGTACGGGCCGGTGGCCAACCGGGGTCTGCTGGCCTTGGGCTGGACCTACTTCAACTCCACCGACCAGACCGGTGCCCTCACGCCCTGGCTGGAGCTGGCGGAACGGGATCTGGCAGACCCCGCCGTGCAGGAAGCCCTGCTCAACATTCCCTATGTCTATGAGCAGCAGGGCGCGCTGCAGGAAGCGCTCAACCGCTACCGCGAGGCGCACCGCATCTTCCAGCAGCAGCGCAACAGCCTGGACAACGTGAAACAGGAAATCCAGAAGCCGGACTGGGTGGAGAAGATCAGCCCGGTGTCCAAGGAAGATACCCGCAACGTAATGGGCGAAATTCCGCCCTTCAAGCTGGCAGCAGACGATCCGGCCTCGCGCCATCTGTACCTGTATTTTTCCAGCAACGAATTCCAGCGCATTTACCGCGACTACCGTGAACTGCAGCGGCTGTACATGGTGCTGGTGCACTGGCAGCGGCAGTTGCCCAGCTACAACCAGATGATCGCCACCCACATGGAACGCCTGGAAAAACTGGGACCCAAATCGGAAAAAGCGATTCAGAATTCCCGCAAATTCCACGCCTATGCGAACGTGAAGCTGGACGAGTACAACGCCCGTCTGGCCCAGATCCTGGCCAGCAATGACCTGGCCGGCACCGCCACCGTGCCGCAGATGACGCAGAAGGAACGGCTGGACGCGGCCGAAGCCACCCTGCGCGCGCTGGGTGAACCGGACATGTATGAAGAGGAATGGACCAAGCTGCGCCTGCTGAAAGGCCTGCTGATGTGGGACCTGAACGCCACCGCCATCGACCGGCGCTGGGAAATGACGAAAGACAGCATTGCCACCGAAAATCAGCTGGCGGAACTGGAGCAGCGCATCCGTGCGGTGGAAGCGGCGCGCACTGCCCGCCTCGACCGTTTCCACGGCTTTGAAGGCCGCATCGTGGACCTGGACAAGCGCATGACGGGCCTGCAAGCCGAGATCGCCACCGCCCTGCAGCACAACCGCCAGTATCTGCAGAACGTCGCCACCGGCATCGTCGATCAGCATCAGTCCCAGCTGGACCGCATGCGCGCCAAGGCGCTGCTGTCCATCGCCCGTCTGCAGGACCGTGGCTACGTGCAGGAACGGGAACGGCAGGGCCAGCAAAACAGGCAGGGCCTGATAATGGAACTGCAGGGCCAGCCTGCAACACCGGACGCGCCGGACGCCGACAAGCCTGAACGCGCCAATAAAGGCGGCGAGCCGGACAACCTCACCGACGTAATCCGCAACATCTTCGCAGACTGAACCCGTTCCAACTCCCGGCCTGAATCCATTGGAGGCAGTGCCGGGATGCGTTAGCATACCGCTCAGCCGTACACATTCCCGCCACAGGAACAACCCATGCCGCTTCCATCCAAAAAACATCCGGCAATCCGTCTGGTCGCCTGGCTTTCCATCCTGGGTGGTCTGCTCACGATGGGCTGGAGCCTGTACCTGCTGCACACCGCACTGGAGCAGCAGAATTGGCCCAGCGCGCAGGTGGTTCGCGGTGGCACCGGCAATGATCTGCATTACCGGGTAGGCGAACGTCATTTCCAGCTGGAACCGGCACCCGACACCGCTGCCTTGCCCCTCACTGTTGTGTTCTACGACCCGGCCAAGCCGGACAGCTATATTCTCAAACCATCCAATTACTGGTGGCCCCTGTACCTGAGCATGGCGGGCCTGATCGTGCTGTACGCCGGCCTGCACCTGCAGCGGGAACGTCACCGCGACGTGCAGCAGCTGGGCTTCGAATAGATCTTCAATCACTTGCGGGGATGATCCATGCAACAACAACTGACCGACATGCTGGCCCTGCAGGACCGGATGAACACCAAGGTGCATCCGCAGTGGCGGGAACAGGGCTATGAATGGTACCGCGCCGTATGGACCGAGTGCGCCGAACTGATGGACCACTTCGGCTGGAAATGGTGGAAGAAGCAGACGCCGGATCTGCCGCAACTGCAACTGGAAATCGTCGACATCTGGCACTTCGGCATGAGCATCCTGCTGGTGCGCGCGCAGGATCACACCGCGGTCGCGCATGAAATTGCCAGGCAGTGGACTACGCAGACCAGCACCGGCGATTTCCGCATTGCGGTGGAAGCACTGGCGCAGGACACACTGACGACCAAGTCCTTTTCCATCCCGCTGTTCTGCCAGTTGATGACCCTGGCGGACTTCAGCCTGGACCAGCTGTACAAGCAGTACACCGGCAAGAACGTGCTGAATTTTTTCCGTCAGGATCACGGCTACAAGGAAGGCACCTACCCGCGCAGATGGCACGGCAAGGATGACAACGAGCACCTGGCCGAGGTGCTGGACCAGCTCGACGCCGGTGCTGCCGATTTCCAGCAGGCGCTGTATGCAGCACTGCAGGCGCGTTACCCAGGCTGAACGCACGCCAGAAAAAGTCATCGCTAAAGAAACAAGCGCGGCGGGGAACGCCCACCCCGCCGCGCAGGTCCAACTGGATGTTCATCCCCATCACGCCCACAGGACGCCAGACATGACGCTGAATCGCGCATCTTACCGCCCACTTTCTTCATTTTTTGCCGCACTTACTGCCACCCGCTCCACCTTGTTCACCACCGGCGCGCTGACCGCGCTACTCGCCTGCAGCAACACCTTCGCCGCACCCTCGCTCACCATCTACAACGGCAATTTCGCCGTGGTGCGCGACACACTGGAACTGCCGGTTAACAAGGGCGCCAACCGGGTGCAGTACCAGAACATCACCCGTCTGCTGGAGCCCGATTCGGTGGTGTTGCGCAGCCGCAAGGACGACTGGAAGATCAGCATTCAGGAGCAGAATTTTCTCGCCAATGTCGTCAGCGAACCGTTGCTGCTGCATTATTTCGAAGGCAAGACCATCGACTTTGAAGTACTGCGCGACCAGCAGCCCGTGATCGTGCCCGGCAAGATCATCCGCAGCGGCTATGACGATCCCGGCAACAGCCCCATCATTGAAATGGAAGGCAAGACCCGCTTCGGACTGCCCGGGCGCCCGTTGTTTCCCGCGCTGAAAGACGACACGCTGCTCAAGCCCGCGCTGCAATGGCAACTGGAATCGTCGCAGGCCGGCAATGCACCGCTGGAAATCGCCTACCTCACCGGCGGCATGAACTGGAAGGCGGATTACAACATCATCGCCACGGACAACAGCGACAAGGTCAGCCTGAACGGATGGGTGACATTCACCAACAACGCCGGCCAGGATTTCAGCCAGGCCACGGTGAAACTGATGGCGGGCGACGTCAACAAGGTGGAACCGGCGCCGCAGTACCGCGCCAAGGGCATGGTCATGGCCGCCATGGAGGCCCCCGCCCCTGCCGTCACCGAAAAAGCGCTGGATGAATTTCACCTGTACTCACTGCCACGCAAACTGGACCTGCGCGACGGTGAAACCAAGCAGGTTGAATTTCTGAATGTAACCGGGGTGAAAGCGAAAAAACTGTTCGTGTACGACGGCGCCGCCATTCCCGATCACTACCGTTTCCAGTCACCGCAGGACATCCGCAACGATCCCAACTACGGCACCCAGAGCAACACCAAGGTATGGATCGTGCGCGAATTCAAGAACGCGAAGGATAACGGCCTGGGTGTTCCACTGCCGAAAGGTCGCGTGCGCTTCTACCAGCAGGACGAACAGCAGCTGGAATTCATCGGCGAGAACAATATCGATCACACACCCAAGGATGAAACCGTGCGGCTGTACACCGGCAACGCCTTCGACATCGTCGGCGAACGGGAACGCACCGATTACCAGATCAACACACAGGAACAGTGGCTGAAGGAATCCTTCAAGATCACCTTGAAGAACCGCAAGCAGGAAAAGGCCAGCGTGAACGTGGTGGAACATCTGTACCGCTGGAACAACTGGGCCCTGGAAAAGAAAAGCCAGGATTTCGAAAAGAAGAATGCCGACACCATTGAGTTCAATGTCAGCCTGAATCCCGATGAGGAGAAGGTGGTGACTTATACGGCGCGGTATTCCTGGTAGTGGCTGGACTGCGCCGGCAAATACCGCAGCGGATTGAAATCCGGAGCGTCTGAATGGAAAGAATATCAGCCCAGGGCGGTTGCCTCTGTGGCAACATCCGCTATCAGATCGATGCCCAGCCCGTCGACGCCGGTTTCTGCCACTGCCGGCTCTGCCAGCGCGCGACGGGCGCGCCAGTGGTAGCGTGGGTAACGCTGCCACTGGAGGGCTTCCACTACCTAAAGGGTTCACCTGCCATCTTTCAATCCAGTTCTCACAGTCAGCGTGAACATTGCGCGACCTGCGGTACTGCACTGGTGTTTCGCAAAAGCGTCGCGCCGGTCACCCTGGACGTCACGCTCTGCTCCCTTGACGAACCCATGCTGATTAAACCTCAGTATCACATCTGGCTGGAAAGCCGGGTGGACTGGCTCCATATCAGCGACAGCCTGCCGCGGCACGCCGGCGCCGGACCTGACCAGCACTGACCCCACCGGACTGCCCCATTCTGCCCCCCAGTTCAGGCTGTGGCCAAGCCATCGGCCGGCTCTGACAATCTGTACACCGCGATTTACGGCCCGACACCACTATTGAAGGCGGCAGGCGACTCCGGTTCGCGGTAAATGGAAAAATGATGACGGCCATGGTCCTTGACCTCGTACATCGCGCTGTCGGCCTTGGCGATCAGATCGTCCAGCTGCAATCCATGCGCGGGAACCAGAGCAATGCCGATACTGGCACCAACCTGCCCGCTACGCCCGCCGCCCAGATCGATAGGCTGGCTGATCGTCTGCAGCAGTTTGTCCGCCACCAGTGACACTGTGTCGGCATCGCGGCCTGTGAACACCAGCACCACAAATTCATCTCCGCCCCAGCGCACCACCACGTCCTGCTTGCGAAGGGACTGGGACAGCCGCTGGGCTATGGCGATCAGCACACGGTCACCTGCGTCATGGCCATAGGTATCGTTGATGGGTTTGAAGCGGTCCAGGTCGATCATCATCAGCGCACACGACTGTTGATCAGTTGCCACCTGCACCAGCGCCTGCCGCAGGTGACGCTCGCCGGCCCGACGGTTGTACAACTGGGTCAGGGCATCCCGTTCTGCTTCCTGCTGCACTTCCCGCTCCCGCCGGGCCCGCTCCGAGATGTCGTACAGAATGCATTCCACCAGCAGATCCCCGTCTTCATTCTGCACCGATGAGAACAGCGCGTGCAGCCAGCGCGCATTGCCGGACAGCTCGCCCGACAGCAGCAGGTCAACGCTGACCGGCAGCTCCTCTTCAACGGCATGTTGCAACAGCAGATTTACCTGCGCGGGATCCTCGAACAGCTGGAGAAAATCGGTCACGTCCGCCGACGGCCTGCCCTGGGTCATGATGCGGTTGAACGACGGGTTACTGAACAGAACCTTGCCGTTTCTATCCACCAGCGAAATGCCGCAACTGGCGTGATCGAAAATCAGACGGAAACGCCGCTCCACCGATTCCACGTACTGGCGCAGGCGCCGTTCGCCTTCCAGTGTGCCCTGGGTGGCGGCCAGCAGAGCGTTGATGTCGCCTATCAGCTGCGCCACTTCGTCACGGCGCCGGTGCGTGGGTAACGGCAGGCGGTGGGTGCTGCCCGGTTCGATTTCGTGCAGGTCGCGGGCCAGTGCCGTAAGCGGGCGGGCCAGGCGCCAGTGCACCAGCAGGATGGTCAGGAAGGTCAGCACCAGAGAATGCGCAACCAGCGTTGCGATGTACACCACCGCCACCTCGCGGGCGCGCTGCTCGATCAGCGGGCGGTTGGGTTGCAGGGACAGGCTGCCGATGGACTCATCCGGCATGAAAGGCGCCTTCAGCGGAAACTGGTGCAGTTGCGATTCATCGAATCCGCTCACATCCCCCGACACGATCCGCATGCCGGTGACCGATTGCAGAGCAGCCGATATCACGATGTCATTTTTGGTCAGACCACGCACCACGTCCGTGGCCAGTTCTGCGTTGTCGAGGTAGGCCGCTACCGCCGCGCTGCTTTCCACGGTGCCCACCAGTTGCTGCAGCTGCCGATCGGCCTGTGTCACCTGCTCTTCAAAAATACGCTGGTAAAAAAAGATCGACAGGGCCACGGTCAGCACCACCGATCCGGCCAGAATCGTCAGGCCGCTACGAACTGTCAGTGAATGGCGGGCGTCAATCGACACGGGACACGACCTTCACACTCTTGTCGACGTCCTTGCTGTCCATGTAGCCAATGGCATTCTTGTTTTCACGGACCGCCTTCAGCACATTCGCGCTGTTGGAAATCACCTGGGGAGGCGAAGCGCGCCCGGTAAACAACAGCTTGGCCCAATATGCGTTGACTTCCGCCACACTCTTGTTGACCAGGCCACGATAAAAATCGCTGCGCGCCTGGGACTCCGGCGGCAGATCCAGTCGCAACACCAGACTGCCGTCCGGAAAATGCTGGGTGCGGCCCATATAAAGATCGACCAGTTCACGACGGCTGAAACTGTCCACCGGACTGTCCTGGTTCACCACAACCA
>JBMOPR010000654.1:0-8510 GCA_049323075.1 Pseudomonadota bacterium | reverse complement strand
GCAGGGTATTGAGCAATTCCCCCAGGTTGCGGCTGCCTCGTTCATCCCATTGCAGCGCGCTGACCGAGCTGACACTGTTCGCGCTGCTGAGAATGGTTTCGTCGAAATAGGAGGTGCTGGTAACGGTGACCATCATCAGGTCTTCGACCGACAGTGCGAACAGGTCACGATCACGCGCGCCCGCTGTCGAGGACAGCAGGCTCAGGCTAATAAACAACAGCGGGAGCTTGGCTTTGGCGAGTTCCATTTTTAGCGCCTAGAGTACCCACGGAGCGTATGTGAGTATGGTCCAGCCAGCGCTTTTTTGCACAATAAGTGGTCAGGAATCCCGGGGCCCAACCCAAAACAGCGGATTGTGGGCGATCTCCCAGAGAAAACCATCCGGATCGGAAAAGTAGCCGGAATAGCCGCCCCAAAACACCTTCTGCCCCGGCTTGAGCAGCGTTGCACCCGCGCCCACCGCCTTGCCGATCACCTCATCCACCTGGGCTTCTGAATCCACGTTGTGGGCGATCGTGAAGCCCGGGAAGCCGGAACCCTGTGCCGGCACATGGGCATCGGCAGCGAGCAAATCCCGCGGATAAAGCGCCAGCCAGGTGCCATTCAATGTAAAGAACGCCACCTCGGGCGGCGAATCCATTTTGGGAAAACCCAGTCCGTCCCGGTAGAAGCGGACGGACCGCTCCAGATCGGCGACACCCAGCGTAATCATGCTCATTCGCGGCTGCATAGCCTGTTGTACTCCCAGTGGAAAACGCGGTTCAGACAGCGGTGACGTCTGTTTGGCGACGAAGCCGGTCCCGCACCTGCATCAGGGCAAAACCCAGCAGGTTCAGTCCTTTCCAGGCAGCGGGATTTCCTGCATTGGGATCATCGGCCGCCAACCCGATTCCCCATATGCTGTCGACCGGGCTGGCCTCCACCAGCACACTGTCACCTGTACCCAGCAGGAATGCCTTCAGGTCGGGATTCTGCTGGAATTTTTCCAGATTGGCAGCCACTACAATGTCGAAGCGCCGTTCGGCCCAACGCCGGTCATCGAATCCTGCCACAACTCGGCCCAGCGCCTTGGCAGTATCGGGGCGGGTGGACGCCAGAATTTTCGCCCGCGTGTCTCCGTCGCCAAACAGCCTGGCTTTTTCAGCCATCATATATTGCTCAGCTGTCAAATAGGTGGTGCCGCCGGCCTCAAAGGGGGATTCATACCACTGGCTGAGGCAGGTCTTGCCGATCCCCGCGGCGGATTTCTGGTGTCCCCAGAAAAACAGGAAGTGGACCCTGTTGCCATGGCGAAGATGTTCGACCAGTTCTTCCCGATTGCTGACGCTCACACAATTACCCCGCTGAAGAATGGCTGCCGGATTTCAATGAAGAGGTCAGGTGGAATTCTTTTCAAGATGCCGCTTCAACCGCTGCACATCGGCCTGGATCTGTTTGGTAAACATGCGTTTGAGCAACGGTTCAAGCAGGCCGAGAAAACCCGTGGGATGAAGGGTCAGGGAATAGGTGAAACGCGTACCCGAAGCCACCGGCACGAACTCACGGCTGCCTTCACAGGGCACCGGACCTGAAATGCTGCGAAACGCCGTACGGGAAGGCGAGTATTCAATGATTTCGCCGATGGTGACGGCCTTGCGTCCCATGCTGCGCATGATCTCCTTGGTGCGGACGCCTGTCGCGGGCGCGCCGCTGGTCTGGTACACCATGGACAGCACTCCGCTGCGCCACACAGGGTCATTGGCATAGTTGCCGGCGAATGCGAAAACCACGTCGGGCGGGCGCGGTATGTCCACGGAACATTTCACTTCGAACATGGGATCTCCTGATTTCTGAGATAGCGGCGTGGGTGTCAACGGACGTAGAACGCTGCCGGCACCCCCGCCGGGCGCGTGTGAGCCTGCCTACAGCGATTTCTGCCAGAACTCGGCATGCCCCATTTCCGGATCGAGCGCGTAGTTGTCAAAGCCGAATTTGCGATAGGCATTCTTTGCCACAATATTGCCTTCCAGCACTTCCAGCGTGATCTTGCAGCAACCCTTCCTGCGCGCGATCTCTTCAACCGCTGCCAGCAATTTCTGGCTTATGCCGCGGCCGCGAAATTCGCCGGAAATCGCAATATCATGGATGTTGATCAGCGGCTTGCAGGCGAAGGTGGAAAAGGCCTCGAAGCAGTTCACCAGCCCGGCCGGAACACCGTCCACATGACAGAGCAGGCTGAAGGCATAAGGCAACCGGGACAGCTCACGGGCCACGTTATCCTGCACATGCTGCGGCAGGGGTTCGCCGCCACCCATTTTATCGGACGCGTAAAGGTTCAACAGGAACCCGATGTCTCTGGCATCGGCAGGATTCCGGTAATCGGCTATGCGGATTTCGATACTCATGCTGCTGGATCTGCCCTCTGGATTGTGTGCGGATCGCGCCGGTTGCCATCGCTTACTTGCGCGCATCCCTGAAATACATCACGGTTTTTCTCATTTCCATATCGAACAGCTCGCTCGCCCTGATCAGGTCGCTGAGCCGCTTGTAACCGTAATTGACCGGTGAAAAGGAGCTGTTGTTGGAAATGTAGTGCCCGATCCTGCTCATGTCGGCCCAGCCATCATCCTCAGCCGTTTGCTCCACAGCGGTCCTCAGCAGTTTGACCAGGGCGCCATCTTTCCTGAGCTCCGCCTTGCTTTTCTTCACCGACGTTTTCTTGCTTTCCGCCTTGGATTCCTTTTCGGGCACCAGATTTTCGGTATAGATAAAGGTCGAGCAGGCATCCACGAACGGTTTAGGCGTTTTCTGTTCGCCAAAGCCATAGACCGGAAGACCGCTTTCCAGAATTCTCATCACAAGGGGAGTAAAGTCGCTGTCGCTGGTCATCAGTGCGAATGCATCGACATTCTTGCTGTAAAGCAGATCCATGGCATCGATGATCATGGCGGCATCGGTCGCATTCTTGCCCTTGGTGTAGGCAAACTGCTGCATCGGCCTGATGGCATGCGGATGCAGACGATCAACCCAGCCCGACAGCGATGGATTTTTCCAGTCTCCGTGCGCATGCCGCACATTCACCATGCCGTTCTTGGCGAGCTCCTCCAACACCCCTTCTATCGCATTGTGGCTGACGTTGTCGCAGTCGATGAGCAGTGCAATCCGGGTTCTTTCCGTCACGTGTCCACCCTCGCAGTCAAGCCGAAATCATCACCAGGATCAGTCCCATCAGCCCGGGCAACGCCTGGACATACAGAATCTTCCGGCTTGCGGTTAATGCGCCAACAATGCCGGCGGCAATCACACACAACAGGAAAAACACCTTGAAATCGTTGCCGGCGGCGCCCTGAATCACGCCCCACAGCAATCCAGCGGCGAGAAATCCGTTATATAGCCCCTGGTTCGCGGCCAGCACTTTTGTCGCGCCTGCCTGTTCTTTGGTTTGGCCGAAGGCCTTCAGTCCGGCCGGCTTATCCCAAAGGGCCGTTTCGAGAACCATGAAGTAAACATGCAGCAAGGCCACCAGCACCACCACTATTGCAGCAACGATTGTCATAAGTATTTACCTTTCTGTCAGCCAAAACGTAACCCGTCTGCCCGGTGGAGCTCGATCACGGCAGGACAAGCTCACTTTACAGACCTGTCCGCAGCGCGCTGCCTGCCACGCCAGAACTCGCATTGCGGGCATTCCTGCCCCGCCGGATAGTCGACGCCTTCTTCGTGAGGGCAACCGATTATGCCACCGGCAACGGAAACCGTTTTTGCGGCAGATCTATCAATCAGTTTGATGATGGCCGATTGAATGGTGGCGTCCTCCCGGATGTCGCCATCCGTCCTGAAACATTCCGTCTGCGGTTCGCTGTTTTCCTCTTCGACAAAACGGATCGCCACCTTGGTGGCAAGCTTGTCGTGAGGGCCGTAATACCCGATGGCAATGACCGGGTAACCCTGAAATCCTTTTTTGGCTTTCTTGGCAATTCGTTTGGTGGATTTATCCAGTTCCATGCGCAAGATCATCTCTGATGTGGGGTGGGTGACGGGAAATTTCGGACAGGTCTGTCAGGCAGGAATGCCGGGCGACCCGGGTGTGACGATCTCGGAATGGAGCCAAGTCTAGGGGATCTCCCGGGTGAATTACAGCATCACGGACAACCAGGCTGCACGCGCATGCGCGATGACGCCAGGCGCAAGACTCACTGGCACTCTTCCCCAACAATCCAGGGGATGCACACAAATCCCGGATCAAGGAACTTAATCCGCAATTAATGACCCAAGGCCAGCCACGGCGCCCCATCCTCCCCGTAGCATTCAGGCTGCAGAATGGGCATAATCGCACGATAACAACAGCTAAAAATCTGCCAAAAACAACAGATTAGGGTTGCTACTTGGCCCAAACCCGGGAGTACTCAAGACCATGTCGAATCGGGACGCGATTCTCGCGCTCAAAGAATCCCTGTGCGAACAGATCATTGGCCAGCAGCGGCTGGTGGACCGGCTGCTGATTGCCCTGCTGGCGGATGGCCACCTGCTGGTGGAAGGCGCGCCCGGCCTGGCCAAGACCAAGGCCATCAAGTCCCTGGCGCAAGGCGTGGAAGGTGATTTCCATCGCATCCAGTTCACCCCCGACCTGCTCCCCGCCGACGTCACCGGCACCGAGATTTACCGTCCCCAGGATTCCAGTTTCGTATTCCAGCCCGGCCCGATTTTTCACAATCTGGTGCTGGCGGACGAAATCAACCGCGCCCCGGCCAAGGTGCAATCAGCTCTGCTGGAAGCCATGGGCGAACGGCAGATCAGCGTGGGCAAATACACCCACAAGCTGCCGCGCCTGTTCCTGGTCATGGCCACACAAAACCCCATCGAGCAGGAAGGCACCTATCCGCTGCCGGAAGCCCAGCTCGACCGTTTCCTGATGCATGTGACCATTGGTTTCCCCGATGCGGCGTCGGAAAAGAAAATCCTCCAGCTGGCGCGCATGGAAGCCCTGGAAAAGCAGGCGCCGGATGACGGCGTGCCCCCACCCATCCACATTACCCAGCAGCAGATTTTCGACGCCCGCAGTGAAATCCTGCAGCTGCACATGATTCCCGCCATCGAGGAATACATCGTGCAGTTCACCATGGCCACCCGCAATCCGCTGGCCTATGGCGACGATCTGTCGGGCTGGATCGAATACGGCGTCAGCCCGCGCGGCACTATCGCACTGGATTCCTGCGCCCGCGCCCATGCCTGGCTGAACAACCGCGATTTCGTCACCCCCGATGACGTGCAGGCCGTAGCCCATGACTGTCTGCGGCACCGGCTGGGCCTGACATTTGAAGCGGAAGCCAAGGGCGTCACTGCCGATCACATCATCGACGAACTGATCGATCGCGTCTCCGCGCCCTGAGGTGCACCCCATGGCAAGCGTGAACAAGCTGCTGCACGAACGGGCCGATATCGCCCAGTATCGCGGCGTGTATGTGTCGATGGACGAGCTGGTGTCGCTGCAGGGGGCCGAGCTGCGACTTGACCTGCGCGGCAAACGCAAATCCCTGGCAGGGCTGGCGGGCCAGCATCGATCCTCGTTCCGTGGCCGTGGCATGGATTTCGACGAAGTGCGCATCTACCAGCCCGGCGATGACGTGCGTGCCATCGACTGGCGCGTGACGGCCCGCACCGGCCGCCCCCACACCAAACTGTTCCGCGAAGAACGGGAACGTCCGGTCTACCTGGTGGTGGATCAGCGCGAGTCCCTGTTTTTCGGCACCCAGAAAGCATTCAAATCGGTGGTGGCGGCCCGCACTGCCGCACTGCTGGCATGGGCCAGCCGCGCCCACGGCGATCGTGTCGGTGGTTTCCTGTTCAACGATTCCGAAGTGCAGGAATTGCGGCCAAAGGAAGGCAAGAAAGGCATCCAGCATTTTTTCCGCACGCTGGCGCAGTTCAACCAGGCGCTCACCGGCGAGCGCAAGCGGCTGGAGTTCACCCGTCACGCCATGACCCAGGCCATGAGCCATCTCAACCAGGTGGTGCGCCCCGGCAGCCTGGTGTTTCTGATCAGCGATTTCCAGCATTTCGAACCGGACACGCTGCAACACCTCACCCTCTGCGCCCGCCACAGCGATCTGGTCGGCATCCAGATCCAGGATCCGCTGGAAAAACAGTTGCCGCATTCCGGCGCCTATGGCTTTACCGATGGCGAACGCAACGTGCGGATCGACACGTCAGTGCGCAACGTGCGCAAGGATTACGCGCTGAATTACGTGGAACGCCAGACACAGCTGCGGGAACAACTGGGCAGCATCGCGGTGCCACTGATCGAAATCGACACCGGCGACCTGATCACCGACCGCCTGCGGGCGGCACTGGGGCTGAAGGCCGGCATGGGTCTGCGTTCATGAATCCACAGGCCACCGACCAGCTGCGCGACATCCATCTGCCCGACCCGGTGGGCTGGTGGCCACCGGCACCCGGCTGGTGGCTGCTGCTGTTGCTGTGCATCGCACTCATCGCCGGCGCCTTGTGGTGGCGCCGTTACCGTTTCCGCAAGCTGGCGTACAAGCGCGAAGCGCTTGCGGAGTGGCAAAGCATCCACGCCCGCTACCTGAATGAAAAGGACAACGCGATCCTGCTGGCAGAACTGTCGGTGCTGCTCAAGCGCACCTGCATCACCCGCTACGGCCGCGTTGAAACTGCCGGGCTGGCAGGAGAACAATGGCTGGAATTCCTGGACCAGACCGGCAAGTGCCAGGATTTCAGCAAGGGCGCCGGCCGTGCGCTGGTGGACCAACGATTCAGTCCGCAACCCCATCTGAACGGCGCCGAACTGTTGCAAGCCACCCTGCTCTGGTTGAACAAACAATGCTGATCACCCTGTCGATGTTGTGGCCGCTGCTGTTCCTGCCACTGCCCTGGATTCTGCGCATCCTGCTGCCCCCGGCGGCCAGCACGGATACAGGCCTGCTGCGGGTGCCGTTTTTTGACGCCATCGACGAACTGGCCCACCGCCGCGAGCGCAACCGTTCCAGCCGCAGCTGGCGTCTGCGCTTTGCGCTGTTCTGCATCTGGGTATCGCTGGTGATTGCCGCCTGCGGCCCCACCTATATCGGCGATCCCATCACCGTGCACGACAAGGCCCGCGATCTGATGTTCGCGGTGGACGTGTCGGGCAGCATGCAGATGACGGACCTGACCCTGCGCGGCGAGCAGGTGGACCGCCTCACCGTGATCAAGGATGTGCTCAATGAATTCATCGACCGCCGCAACGGCGACCGCATGGGCCTGATCCTGTTTGGCAGCCAGGCCTATCTGCAAACCCCGCTCACCTTCGACCGCCCCACCCTGAAACAGCTGCTGTATGAAGCGCAGATTGGCATCGCCGGCCCCAACACCGCGATCGGCGACGCCATCGGTCTGGCACTGAAGCGGCTGAAGGACCGCCCCAATGAAAGCAAGGTGCTGATCCTGCTTACTGACGGCGCCAACACCGCCGGTGAGATCAGCCCGATCCAGGCGGCACAACTGGCCAAAGCAAAGGGATTGAAGATCTACACCATCGGCGTCGGCGCGGACGAGATGGTCATGCCGGGGCTGCTGGGCACCCGGCTGGGCGCGCGCCGCATCAATCCGTCCGCCGATCTGGATGCTGAAACCCTGACGGCCATTGCCGAAACTACAGGTGGCCGCTATTTCCGCGCCAAAAGCACCGACGGCTTGCGCCAGATCTACCAGTTGCTGGACAAGCTGGAGCCCATCGAATCCGATCCGGAAACCTTTCGCCCAATCCGCTCGCTGTTTTATTACCCGCTGGGACTGGCCCTGGCGCTGAGCGTGGTCATCGCCCTGCGCTATCTGCTGCGCAGCCTGCTGGGCCGGCGCAATCTGCAGGCCCGGGAACAGGCCGATCTGCTGAATGAGGTGGCGCCATGAGTGACTTCTTCCAGCACGTGGCCCAGTTTCATTTTCTGCGCCCGCTGTGGTTGCTGGCCATCCTGCCGGCCAGCCTGCTGGTGGTATTGCTGTGGCGACGCAAGGCCAGTTATGGCCTGTGGGAACAGGTGATCTCGCCCCACCTGCTGCCGCATCTGATGAAGGGCAACGTTGGCGGGCAGAACCGTTCCGCACTGGTATTGCTGCTGATCGGCTGGCTGCTGGCAAGCCTGGCGCTGGCGGGTCCCACCTGGCGCAAGCTGCCGACGGCGGCGCAGAAAAAAATCGAGGCGCAGGTGATCGTGCTGGATCTGTCCATTTCGATGTACGCCACCGACCTGCCGCCCTCGCGGCTGGAACGGGCCCGCATGAAGCTGACCGACATCCTGAAGCGGACCGACGAGGGTCTGACTGCACTGGTGGTATTTGCCGGCACGCCCCATGTGGTGACCCCTCTGACGGATGATGCCAATACCATCCAGAGCATGGTGGCCAGCCTGAGCCCGGACATCATGCCCATCAAAGGCAGCGATCCGGCGGCAGCGGTGAAACGCGCCCTGGAAGTGTTCAAGCAGGGTGGCGTCGATGGAGGCCGCATCCTGCTGATTACCGATGATATA
>JBMOPR010000653.1:0-8516 GCA_049323075.1 Pseudomonadota bacterium | reverse complement strand
GAAGGCTACGATCCACCCAAAGATCTGCGCCTGGAAAAATTCATGGTGACGCCGGACCCGGGTGTGATCGAAGTGAACATCCATCCAGCCCACAGCAGGAAACAGCTGCAGCAGAACACGCTGGACCTGTACGAGATCGCGCGCAAATCCCGGTTGGGCACCGAAAAGTTCATGGTGGATGGCCGTCATGCCGGTACCGGCGGCGGCAACCACGTCACCATGGGCGGTGCCACGCCGGCGGATTCGCCGATGCTGCGGCGCCCGGATGTGTTGCGCAGTCTGATCACCTTCTGGCAGCATCATCCCGGTCTGTCCTACCTGTTCTCCGGGTTATTCATCGGTCCCACCTCGCAGGCCCCCCGCGTCGACGAAGGCCGCAATGAAAACCTGTATGAACTGGAAATTGCGTTTGGCCAGATGCCGGAAGGTGATGTGGTGCAACCCTGGCTGGTGGACC
Organism: Pseudomonadota bacterium; assembly: GCA_049323075.1. Classification (GTDB taxonomy): domain Bacteria; phylum Pseudomonadota; class Gammaproteobacteria; order Pseudomonadales; family Ketobacteraceae; genus Ch67. The sequence continues at coordinate 8,059 of JBMOPR010000653.1, read as the reverse complement.
GTCTGCTGCGCAATCTGCTGGTGGACATTTCCGGCAACACGCACCGCTCGGAATTCTGCATCGACAAACTGTATTCGCCAGACTCCGCTGCCGGCCGTCTTGGCCTGCTGGAATTCCGCGCCTTCGAAATGCCGCCCCATGCCCGCATGAGCCTGGTGCAGATGCTGTTGCTGCGCACGCTGGTGGCCCTGTTCTGGAAACAGCCGTACAGGCAGCGGCTGGTGCGCTGGGGTACGGCACTGCATGATCGCTTCCTGCTGCCCCACTACGTGATGGAAGATCTCAACAATGTGTGCGAATTCATGCAGCAGCAGGGCTATCCGTTCCAGGTGGAATGGCTGGCACCGTTCCTGGAATTCCGCTTCCCCCACTATGGCCGCGTGAAAATCCGCGATATCGAAATCACCTTGCAGACCGCGATCGAGCCCTGGCATGTGATGGGCGAGGAAGTGACGCGCTCCGGCACCGCGCGTTTCGTGGATTCATCCATCGAACGCATGCAGGTGAAGGTGAGCGGGCTCAGCGAGGGCCGCTATGTGCTGGCGTGCAACGGCCGCACCGTGCCGCTGCGCAATACCGGCACTCACGGCGAATATGTCGCGGGCGTGCGGTACCGGGCATGGCAGCCGCCGTCGGCGCTGCATCCCACCATCGGTATTCATTCGCCGCTGGTGTTCGACCTGATCGACACCTTCAACGGACGCTCCATCGGCGGCTGCACCTATCATGTGCACCATGCCGGCGGTCGCAGCTATGACACCTTCCCGGTGAACGCTTATGAGGCAGAGGGTCGCCGCATCAGCCGCTTCTGGGGTTATGGTCACACTCAGGGTCCGCTGGCGGTGACGCCGGAAGTGCGGCCGTTCCTGCACAGTGGCGACCGCTTCTATCCCAACGGCAACCCGCCGGGACCCATGGCGCCACCGCCGGAGGAAACCAACCGCGAGTACCCGTACACGCTTGACCTGCGCCGGCCGTTGCGTACGCCCTGAGTGTTATACTTCACACCTTGGCATCGGCACGACTCTGGGCGCAACCAGGCATGACCACAGACATCAAAATGAAGCAATCGCAGTCGCAAACGGCGGCGGAAACGCCGTCGGAACTGGAGCAGATGCTCGCGGTTTATCCCGCCGGACTGGATGGCTACGACGAAATGTGGGATGCCGGCTCCGCCACGGTGAATCCCCAATGGCGCCGGCTGATGCGGGATCTGCAGGAACTTGGCGGAGACGAACTGGAACGGCGCCGCACGGAAGCGCGTCGTCTGCTGCGGGAAAACGGCGTCACCTACAACATCTACAACGATCCCAAGGGCCAGCAGCGCACCTGGCAGCTGGACCCGATTCCCCTGCTGATCCAGTCCGCCGACTGGGCCGCCATCAGTGTGGGCCTGAAACAGCGCGCCCGTCTGCTGGACATGGTCTACCGCGATCTGTACGGCGCGCGTCGCCTGATCCGCGAGGGCCTGCTGCCGCCGGAACTGATCTACGCGCACCAGGGCTTCCTGCGCCCCTGCGATCAGGTGCCACAGGAAAACATGCCCCAGCTGCTGCTTTACGCGGCGGATCTGGCCCGCGGCCCCGACAATCGCATGTGGGTTATTGGTGACCGCACCCAGGCGCCCTCCGGCGCGGGCTATGCGCTGGAAACCCGCATGGCCATGACTCGCGTGATGGCCGATGAATTCCGTCGCACCCAGGTCCATCGCCTGTCGATTTTCTTCCGCAACCTGCGCGCCACCCTGGCCAGTCTGCTGCCCAATTACGAGGAAGAACCGCGCGTGGTGATCCTCACGCCGGGACCGCGCAACGAAACCTATTTCGAGCATGCGTATCTGGCGTCCTACCTCGGCTACAGCCTGGTGCAGGGCGACGATCTCACGGTGCGCGACGGCAAGGTGTGGCTGAAATCCCTCGATGGCCTGAAAAAGGTCGACATCATCGTGCGCCGGGTGGACGACACCTTCTGCGATCCGCTGGAACTGCGCGAGGATTCTCACCTGGGCGTGCCGGGCCTGCTGCAGGCGGCGCGGCTGGGCAATGTGATCATCGCCAACCCGCTGGGATCGAGCCTGCTGGAAAGTCCCGGCATCATGCCCTTCCTGCCTGCCATCGCCAAACACTGGCTGGGCGAGGAAATCCTGCTGCCCTCCGCCGCCACCTGGTGGTGTGGCCAGAAAAAGGAAATGGATTATGTGCTGGAGCATATGCCGGATCTGGTGATCAAGACCATCGACCGCCGCATGCCGTCGTTCTTCGGCCCGCAGCTGAGCAGCGCCCAGCGCGCGGAACTGAAGGCCCGCATTACTGCGATGCCCTATCTGTTCGTCGGTCAGGAGCTGCTGAGCTGCTCCACCGCGCCGTCGTTGCGGGAAGCGGCCATCGTGCCACGTCGGGTACTGCTGCGGGCGTTTGTCACCGCGCACCAGGGCGACTACGACGTGATGCCCGGTGGCCTCAGCCGCGTCGCGCCGGATTCCGACAGCCTCTTCATCTCCAACCAGTCCGGCGGCCTGTCGAAAGACACCTGGATTCTGGCGGACAAACCGGTGCACCAGGTCAGCCTGTGGCCCAGCGTGCGCCAGATGGACAGCCTGGTGACCGGCGAAGGCTCGCTGCCGTCACGCTCCGGCGAGAACCTGTTCTGGGTGGGCCGCTATGCCGAACGCGCCGAAGGCCTGCTGCGGCTGCTGCGCACCGTGATCGGCAAGCTGGCGGACTACGACGATTACCGTGACGAAGCGGACATGGCGGTGTTGACCCAGCTGCTGGTCACCCTCACCCATTTCACTTCGATTTACCCCGGTTTCATCGGCGAGGAAGCCAAGGAATCCCTGGCCAATCCACGGGAAAAGATCCTGCAGATGGCACTGGACCGCAATCAGCGCTGCAGCCTGATCAGCACGCTGGAATCCTTCATGCAAAGCGCCTACAACGTGCGCGACCTGTGGTCGGTGGACACCTGGCGCCTGATTGACGACATCGACGAGAACATTCAGTACCTCGGCGGCAAGTCCGATGATTTCGGCCTGCTGCAGAACGAACTCGATTCCCTGATTGGCACCCTGATGGCGATCTTCGGCCAGAATCAGGAAAGCATGCCCCACGATGCCGGCTGGTATCTGCTGAGCATGGGTCGACGCATCGAACGCTGCCTGCAGCAGATCATCCTGCTGCGCACCTGTCTGCTGGAACCCAGCGGCGACGTGGTGGAACACCTGATGCTGGAATCGGTGCTGATCAACCAGGCCAGCCTGATCACCCACCGTCGTCGCTATCGTGCGCTGCAGCATGTCTACACCGTGCTGGACCTGTTGCTGCTGGACAGCCAGTACCCGCGTTCGCTGGCCTACCAGGTGGAACAGATCGGACAGCTGCTGGCCAAGCTGCCGCCAGTACAGAAGAACCTGCCGCCGCATCAGCTGAGCCGTGAGCAGCGCCTGATCCTGCAGGCCAGCACCGAAATCAAGCTGGCGGAAGTGGAAAAGCTCGGTCGCATCAGCGAAGAAACCGGCAGCCGGATTCATCTGGCCAAACTGCTGGACAATGTCGAGCGCCGCCTGGCCAAGGCCTCCGCCCTGCTGACCCAGAAATACTTCAGCCACACCGAAAGCGCACGCCAGCTGGCGCCCACCCGCATGGATCTGTCGGTATGAAATTCCGCGTCAAACACACCACCCATTACCGCTACAGCAGTCCGGTTTCCCTTTGCTTCAATGAAGCCCGCATGTCGCCCCTGAACAACACGCACCAAACCTGTGCGCGCAATCGTTTTGTGATTCACCCGGCACCCGATTCGGTGCACAAGCGCTTCGATTACTTCGGCAACCAGGTCACCGCCTTCGATATCCTGCAGCAACACAAGGAACTGACCGTCACCGTATACAGCGACGTGCAGGTGCTCGACCCCTCGCGCCAGTTCCTGTTCAGCGCCGACTGCCCGTGGGAACACGTGCGCGACAGCCTGCGCACCACCACGCAGGCCGACCTGCTGCCGGTACGGGAATTCGTGCTGCCGTCGCCACTGCTGCCCGCCCTGGACGAGATGCGGGCGTTTGCCGAAAAATCCTTTCTGCCCCAGCGCCCGGTGCTGGAGGCTGCGATGGATCTGATGAACCGCATTCACACTGAATTCACCTATGACCCCAGCGCCACCACCATCAGCACGCCGCTGGCCACGGTACTGGCGCAGAAACGGGGTGTGTGCCAGGACTTCGCCCACCTGGGCATCGCCTGCCTGCGCAGCATGGGGCTGGCGGCCAGCTATATCAGCGGCTATCTCGAAACCCTGCCGCCGCCGGGGCAGAAAAAACTGGTGGGGGTGGATGCATCCCACGCCTGGTACGCCGTGCACATGCTGGATGACGGCTGGGTGGCCTTCGATCCCACCAACAACATCATGCCCACGGACCAGTACATCACTCTGGCAATTGGCCGGGATTTTGCAGACGTCACACCCTTAAAAGGCGTGATATACGGCGGCGATCATCATCTGCTGAAAGTGTCGGTGGATGTGGATCGTATCGAAGCGTGACTTTTCACCTATAAGACGATTTATGCCCATCGACTGGAAAGATTACGAAGTAAAAGATTTTTTCGACGAACTGATTCAAACCAACGGCACGCCGCGCAGTTCGTCGGCCACACTTGCGCGCTACCTCACTACCTTGTCCAGCGATGAAATCGACAGCCTGCGCGCGGCGTCGGAACTGTCGATCAAGGAAATGGGCATCACCTTCACCGTCTACACGCAGGAAGAAGGTTCCATCGACCGCTCCTGGCCGTTCGACATCATCCCGCGCATCATCGCCAAATCCGAATGGGATCGCATCGAGCAGGGCCTGAAGCAGCGGGTACGCGCGCTGAATTTATTTATCGACGATCTTTATCACGACCAGAAGATCATCAAGAACAAAGTATTCCCTGCGGAGCTGCTGGCCAACTCGGTGAATTTCCGCAAGGAATGCATCGGTGTGAATCCGCCGCTGAATATCTGGGCCCACATCTGCGGCTCGGATCTGGTACGCGACCGCGACGGTACCATGTATGTGCTGGAAGACAATCTGCGGGTGCCGTCCGGCGTGTCGTACATGCTGGAAAACCGTTCGGTGATGAAACGTGTGTTTCCGGAAATGTTCGAAGCCATGAGCGTGCAGCCGGTGGACGACTATCCGTCGCAACTGTTCGACATGCTGAGTGCATTGGCACCGCGCCGGCAGGCACAGCCGGAAGTGGTGGTGCTGACGCCGGGCATCTACAACTCCGCCTATTTCGAGCATGCGTATCTGGCGCAGCAGATGGGTTGCGAACTGGTGGAAGGCCGCGATCTCACTGTGGAAAGCGACGACTGCGTTTATATGCGCACGGTGGACGGCCTGCAGCGCGTGGATGTGATTTATCGCCGCATTGACGATCTGTTCCTCGATCCGGATGCCTTCAATCCCGAATCCACCCTGGGTGTGCCCGGCCTGATGCGGGCCTGGAAAAAAGGCAAGGTGGCGCTGGCCAACGCGCCCGGTGCCGGCGTGGCGGACGACAAGGTTGTGTACGCCTTCGTGCCCGAGATCATCAAGTATTATCTGGGCGAAGACGTGATTCTGCCCAACGTGCCGACTTATCGTTGCATGTACGACGATGAGCGCGAGTACGTGCTGAAAAATCTGGATCAGCTGGTGGTGAAACCTGCCAACGAATCCGGCGGCTACGGCATGATGATCGGCCCGGCAGCGAGCAAAAAGGAGCGCGAGAAATTTGCCGGACTGATCAAGGCCGATCCGCGCAATTACATCGCGCAGCCGACGCTGTCGCTGTCCACCGTGCCCACGCTGGTGGGCGACAAAGTGGAACCGCGCCATGTGGACCTGCGTCCGTTCATACTCAGCAGCAGCGACATCAATGTCACCATGGGTGGCCTCACCCGCGTCGCGCTGCGCAAGGGTTCGCTGGTAGTGAATTCATCCCAGGGTGGCGGCAGTAAAGACACCTGGATCGTGGAGGAGGACAAGTAATGCTGGCCCGTGTTGCTGAAACCTTATTCTGGATGTCGCGTTATCTGGAACGTGCTGAAAACATGGCGCGCCTGATCAACGTCAACGCCAACCTGCTGCTGGATATTCCCAAGAAAACCACGCTGGGATGGGAGCCGCTGATCGACATCACGGGTACCCGCGAATTTTATCTGAAAAGCAACGAGAATTTTGAAGAACGCTCGGTGCTGCGCTATCTGGTGAGCGATGTCGACAGCCCGGTGTCGATCGTGTCGGCGCTGAAAAGTGCGCGGGAAAATGCGCGCACCATTCGCGATGTGATTCCGCGCGAAGCCTGGGAACAGATCAACGCGCTGAATTATTACGCCACCGACCAGCTGGGTGCCGGCCTGTCCAAGCGCGGCCGCTTCAGTTACCTGAAAGAAATCATCCTGCGCAACCAGACCATTTCCGGCCTGCTGGCGGGCACCATGAACCAAGATCAGGGTTACCTGTTCATCCGCATGGGCCGCAACCTGGAGCGGGCGGACATGACCACGCGCATCATCGACGTGCGCACCGCCAACCTGCTCACCAACGAAAACATGGAGCTGCGGCCATTCGAAAACATCCAGTGGATGAGCGTGCTGAAATCGCTGACGGCGTACCAGATGTACCGGCAGTCGATGCAGGCCCGTGTGCGGCGCGGCGATGTGCTGAAATTCCTGTTCCAGTCGAAGAAGTTTCCGCGCTCGATTTATTTCTGTGCGCAGCAGCTGGAGCAGTGTGTACTGCAACTGCCCAATTTCGACGAGGTGCTGAACCAGATCCACAGACTGATGGACATGGTGCAGGGCGCCGATCTGGAAGCGTTGGACCAGAACCAGCTGCATGAATTCATCGACCAGTGCCAGATCGAATTCAATGCCATCCACAATGCGCTGGTGGATAACTACTTTCTCAGCGGGCGCATTTACAAGCAGGCGCCGAAGCAGGTGCAGAAGGCGAGTTGATCCGCCCCGACCCGGGCCGGTGACGTATGCGCCGGCCTGGAATTACCTGTCGCCCTTCCTGCCAATCAAACTCGCTCCCAGAAGTCGGGCGTTTTTGCCCCGCTTCCCCGTTGGATAGAACTACGAATTCTCTCCGGAAGGGCGGGAAACCCTGCGCACCTACAGCCGGCCGGCCCCAGCCATCGGCATCGATATCGAGTCCGTGCAGACCCGTTACGATGCCGACAACAAAACCACCCAATACGTCCCGGATGAACTGAACCGGATCGCGCAGGTGGTCAACGCCCAGGGCACCACCCAGTACGACTACTTCCGCGACAGCCAGCTGAAAACGGTGACCTATCCCAACAACATCCGCAGCCGCTACACCTATGACACGGCAGGGCGGGTGGACACCATTATCAACACGCAGAACAGCGCTGTAGTGTCGTCCTACGACTATGACTACGACCGCAACGGCAACCGCACCGAACAGATTGAAATCAACGGCGGCGCGGCGGAAACCACTACCTATGATTTCGACGACCTCGACCGTCTCACTGGTGTGACCTATCCGGATCAGACCGTCACCTACACCTATGACCTGGCCTACAACCGCAAAACCGAAATCGCGCGCAGCAGTGACAACACCGTCACCAAACACTGGCAATACCAGTACAACGATCGCCACCAACTGACGGATATTCTGGACCAGCTCGACAACGCCAACAGCATCACCTACAGCTACGACGACAACGGCAACCAGACCGCCAAAACCAAAGCCAGCGAAATCACGGCCTTTGTATTCGATGCCCGTGACGACATGCGCAGGGTTCAAGTGGGTGGTTCCACGGTTGGCCAATTCCTGTACGACGCCGCTGGCCTGCGTATCGAGAAAGCCGGCGACCGCGGCATCGAACGCTATACTTATGACGACCTTTCCGTTCTTCGACAATTCGACGAAAACAACCAGACCCTGGCCAAGTTCGACTATGGCCCGAACCGTCTGCTGAGCCTGCGCCACAGCACCGAAGGCATTCAGTTCTATTTAATGGATGCGCTGAACAGCGTGGTGAACCTGGCCAACGCCAGTGGGGCA
>JBMOPR010000652.1:0-8538 GCA_049323075.1 Pseudomonadota bacterium | reverse complement strand
CCCGAGGATTATCAGGGCAGGGTGGTGCCACCGGTTTTATTGAGCGGCAACCATGCCGCGATCCGGCGCTGGCGACTGAAGCAGTCGCTGGGCCGAACCTGGCAGCGCCGGCCCGATCTGTTGCAGGGCCGGGTTCTCAGCAAGGAAGAGCAGACCTTGCTGCGGGAATACCAGGATGAACAGGGTGACGCCTGAAGGCGCTGCCGCCGAACCGATTTTTTAACGACGTGAATGTAGCGTTATTCAACCCTACCTCTGACGTCATAACGTAGAGGAAATCTACCATGAGCGGTAAGAACAAAATCATCCAGATGCTGGAAAAGGAACAGATGAAAACCGACGTGCCGACCTTCGGCATCGGTGACACCGTTGTGGTGAACGTGAAGGTGCAGGAAGGCGATCGCAGCCGTCTGCAGGCTTACGAAGGCGTTGTGATTGCCAAGCGTAACCGCGGCCTGAACTCTGCATTCACCGTACGCAAGATCTCCAACGGCGTGGGTGTTGAGCGTGTATTCCAGACGCACAGCCCGCTGGTTGACAGCATCTCGCTGAAGCGTCGTGGTGCCGTGCGTCGCGCCAAGCTGTACTACCTGCGTGACCGGGCTGGCAAATCTGCCCGTATCCGCGAGAAGCTCAACTGATCTCCGATCCGTTCCGGCTTCCAATAAAAAAGCGCCTTTACCGGCGCTTTTTTATTGCCTTCATATTTCCTGTTGTACCTGGCTGGTGGTGTTGCCAGTCCAGCCGCTATTTCAGAACAAACACCACTCTCACCTGGTCTGTAACCAGACTGGCATCCACGTAGCCTATGGCAGAGGGGTCGCTTGCCACCCTTGTCATGACGTGTTTTTCGTCAGGTTCAACAAGCGGAAGCCGGCCCTTGCCGCTGAACAGGTAATAGGCGCGATAGCGCTTGATCTTGGCGGCATTCATCCGGGCGATGGTGTCGTAGAAGCGCAGGAAAAGTGGATCTTCCGCGGGCAGATCCACTGCCTGGGTTTCCAGTTCTGATTCCGGGTACATGCGCAGACGGCCCAGAAAAATCTTCTGTACTTCCTTCTGGTTGAGGTTGGCTACCGGATTGTCCGGGTGAGTGATGATGGCAATGTCCGCGGTTGCAGGTGGGCTTAGCAGAAGCAGCAGTGTAGTGATCAGGGCTCCGCGTCGCAGCATGTCAGAACACCACGTCGACGATGAAGCTGGTCAGGAGTGCGTCGTCCGGCCGGGGGGCTCCAGGCTCGGGAATCATGTGGCCTGTGCTGCCTCCGATGAAGTCGAAGTATTGAACCTCGCATTTCAGACTGGTGTTGGCCAGCAGTTCGTAGCGTACACCCAGGGTCCAGCTGTACTGCTCGGAGTAGAAATTCCGGAAAGCATCGATGGTGCCATAGCGCAGTGCGTCAACCGCAGGGCCCAGCGAGCCGGGTGGGTAGGTGATGAAACTGTCTTCCAGCAGCTGTATTTGATCTTCATTCAGTGTGTTCTTGTAATGGCCGGTGGTGATGTAGGGGGCCAGTCGCGCAAAGTGATATTGCCAGGACAGGTACCAGCCGCTGGCGTTGGTGGAGAATCCTTCGTCCGGACCTATTACCTCAAAGGCTTCCCCCAGCAGGGTCCAGTTGCCGTGATCCCACTGTCCGCCCAGGGCGTGATACTGATACCACTCGTTGTCGGCTTCAAAGGAGTTTGCCACTTCCTCAAACTGCGGATCGATGGCGGCCAGCTGGTTGAAAGCATCTGCGGCGGCCTGGCTGCCGGCATTGGTCAGGTCGGTGCGATGAAGCAGGATGCCGTAGCGCAGCAGCCATTCGCCCTGGCGCAAGGTGACGTTGGCGCCTGCCACCGGTTCGACTTCGATGTCCAGGCCAAGAAACTCGCCGCCCATGGTGCCGGCCAGCGCCTGGATATCCAGGTCGGCGTCACCCAGTTCGGTATTCCAGGTCAGGTCCATTCCATCGAAGTTGCTGAACGGCGACATGAAGAAGGTGTAAACCTCCACCGGGGGGCGCACCCAGGGGTAGGAGTAGCCCACATCCAGGGTCTCGGAGAACAGGTAGTGGGGCGAGCGCATGCGGCCCAGGCGCAGACGCAGGCCTGGTGACAGGGCGTGGCTGAGGAACAGCCAGTCCAGCTCGGGATGGAAGTCGCCAGTGTCATCCCAGTGATGGCCCTGGGCGATGACCTGTGCGGTCAGTGACCAGTGCTCGGTGATATCGCCCTGGGTGTGCAGGCCGGCCACGGAATCGGAGTTGAAGCTCCAGTCGTCGTCGTAGTCGATAAATTTGAGCTGGTCACGGTTGATCTGGCCACCGCCAAGGGAGGCAAAGCCAGACCACTCCCAGTTCTCGGTGGCCCGGACATTGGGTCCGCAACAAGCCAGCAGCAGACCAGCCAGTAAGATATTAATCAGCGTGCGGTTTTTCATCAGGTGCAGCAGGTTTGACCAGGGTTCCCTAAGCATAGCCAACATCTGCCGGACCAACGTGCATCCCGCGGTGGCCTGGCGGTGGGCTGCTAGACTTTTGCAAGGCTGTGCCGCGTGGCGCAGCCATTGTCGCCGGTCGGGGGAATGCTGTGCTGCGCCTGGATCAGAACGCCAAAATCCGCCTCAACATTCTGCTGATTGCCCTGCTGGGCGGGCTGGGGTTCCTCTGTTATCTGCTGGTGAATGTCTATCTGGCGCAAAAGAACGGCGAGCGGCTGGACAATCTGCTGACCCGTCAGTACCCGGTCATCGAACAGATCCGCCTTTTGAAGCAGGACGCACAGGCGATCCGCGATAGCCTGACGGCGGCCGTGGGCCTGGAAGATGCGTTCATGGTGGAAGATTCCCAGGAGACCGCGACCCAGTTCCGTGAGCGGCTTCGACAGCTGCAGGCGATGGAACCGGCTCTGACGCCGGTGACGCAGGGCATCGGTGCGGCTTTCGATCGCTATTACGAGAAGAGTCAGGCTCTGGCGCTGGAACTGATCGAAAACCAGGACAACCTGAGTCTCTTCAAGCGCCGGGTGGATGATTCGCACGGGGACTTTGCCCAGCTGGCGCAGCGGGTGGATGATTTGCAGCGCCAGCGTCAGCAGGAGTATGAGGCTTTGCTGCTGCTGACCAATGCGGCAGTGAAGGACGCCAATCTGCTCGGGGCCATTCTGGGTGCCCTGGCGATTGCCGGGTTGGGCCTGCTGGCCTGGACCATCAGCGTGCGGGTTCTGGTGGAAATCAATCGCAGCAACCGGTTGAAGAACGAATTCCTGGCCACCATCAGCCACGAACTGCGCACCCCGATGAACGGCATTATCGGCGCTCTGAATCTGTTGCGTTCCGGTTCGCTGACGCCGGAACAGAGCAGCTGGGTGGGCGTCGCTTCGCGCGCGGCATCGGCGATGATGATGTCCATCGACGATATCCTGCAGTTCAGCGAGATTCTCTCCGGACAGAGTGCGCGTCACGATGCGGAATTCGATCTGCGGGCGGCGCTGGAAAAACTGCTGGCGACGTTCAGGCCGGAATTTGCCGCGCGCCAGCTTGCCTTCAGCTGGCATCTGGATGATGCACTGCCACCTGCCGTGAGCGGAGATGAACAGAAAATTCTGCATGTCGTGCGTCAGCTGGTGAGCAACGCACTGAAGTTCACGGAGTCCGGCCGGGTGGCAGTTCAGGTGTCGCTGGCCCAGCCGGCAGAAGCCACTCCGCCGTCCGACGCAGTGCACATGGTGTGTGTGCGGGTGCAGGATTCCGGTCCTGGCATTGCGACGGAACGCATGCGTGAACTGTTCCAGCCGTTCCAGCAGCTGGATGGCGCGTTCAACCGGCGCCATCAGGGTATGGGGATCGGTTTGGCGATCTGTCGTGCCATTGCCACCCTGTTGGGCGGTACGGTGGAATTGCGCACGCCGGAGCAAGGGGGGGTTGAGGCAGAGTTCCGTTTTCCCGTGGGCTTCAAGGCCCTTTCGGCTGTAACGAGTCCGGAGCCGGTCGCACCGCTCATCAGATCCGACGCGCTGGTCCTGGTGGCCGAAGACAATCCGGTGAACCAGATGGTGCTCAAGGGTTATCTGGCCAAGCTGGGATTTCGGGTGGTGACCGCGGGCAATGGCCAGGAGGCAGTGGCGGCAGCCCAGAATAATCCGGTGCAACTGGTGCTGATGGACTGTCAGATGCCGGTCATGGATGGCTTCGAGGCAACGCGCCGCATCCGACAGCTGTCGCCGCCGGCGGGGCAGGTGCCAATCATAGCGGTAACGGCCAATGCGCTCGAAACGGACCGGCAGAACTGCCTGGCGGCCGGCATGGACGGCTATCTGAAAAAACCGGTAGACATCGAAGCCCTCAGGGCGTCGCTGCAGCCTTACCTTGCCGTGCCTGCGTATCCTGCCGGGGTCGCTCGGGACTAGTGCGCAGGATCAGCAGCGTTCTGGTTTTGTCCGATGCATGTGCCGCATCGACGTAGCCGATGGCAGCGGTGTCTTCGGACACTTTCCGGATCATCTCCACCACCGAATTCGCGCCGGCCGGCAGACGGCCGCGACCGCTGAACAGGTAATAGGCGCGGTAGCGTTTCAGTTTGGTGCCGTCCAGCTGCAGCAGGCGGCGATAGAAATCAGCATAGGTTGTGTGTTCTTCGGGCAGGTCCAGCGGATGGATTTCCTGTCCGGTCTGCGGAAACAGGGGCAGTCGGCCGAGAAAGATTTTTTTCAGGTCATCCTCGGACAGTTCCGTCAGCGGATTCTGCGGATGCACAATGATCGCGATGTCGGCGCGTGCGCTGCCGCTGCCCAGCGCCAGCAGCGCGAGCAGGAGCAATATTGGAACCGCCTGTGTCCGGAATCCGGTCATTGTCAGAACACCAGATCGAGCACAAAGGTGGTGAGAGAGGTGTACTGTGTTGCTTCGCCGGTCTGTTGCAGCGTTTGCCCGCTGGAGCCATAGGCAAATTCGAAGTACTGCCATTCCCCTTTCAGCGAAAGATTCGACAGCAGCTCGTAACGCACGCCCAGGGTCCAGGTATTCTGCTCGTAGTTGAGCCCGTTCACGACCGCCAGGCTCGTGGTGCGCAAATCATCCAGTACCGCGTAATATCCGGCGGGCACGACGGCGTAGCTGGCCTGGATGTCATCCTTCATCTCGTCGTTGAATCTGTCGGTGAACTGGCCTGCCACACAATAGGGCGTGAACTTGCCCAGGCGGTATTGCAGCGACGTGTACCAGCCGTTGGCGTTGTTGGTGTAGCCTTCGTCGAGGTTCTGGATATCGAAGACTTCGCCGATCAGCGCCAGGTCGCCGTGCTCCCAGCGGGCGCCCAGGGTCTGGTAGCGGTACCAGGCATCATCCGCGCTGAGCGAATTGGCGATATCGTCAAACAGGGGATCGATGCTGGCGGCGGCGCGGTATGCGGATTCCGCTTCCTCATAGGCGTCCACTTCGATATCGGTCCGGTCAAAGATCAGACCGTAGCGCAGGGTGACTTCCTCTCTCTGCACCGTCAGGTTGCCGCCGGCCATGGGTTCCACTTCGATATTCAGTGAATCGCGCGAGCGCTCCATGCGTCCTGCCAGCAACTGCAGGTCGATGGTGAAATCACGCCAGTCGGTGATCCAGGCAACATCAGCGCCATCGAAATTGCTGAACGGGGAGAGGATGGGCGAGTACACGTCAACCGGCGGACGCACCCAGACATAGGAATAGCCAACGTCGAGGGTTTCCGAGTACAGATAATGGGGCGTGCGCATGCGGCCCAGGCGGACACGCCATTCGGAATCGAGCTGATAGCTCAGGAAAAGCCAGTCCAGTTCCGGTTCGAATTCAGCGGTGTCGTCCCAGTTGTGGCCACGGCTTACGACCTGCACGGTGAGGGAAAGGCGTTCTGCCAGATTGCCGCGGGCATGCAGCCCCAGGGCACTGTCGGATTCGTAACTCCATTCTTCCCCGTTGTAATCCATGTACGTGTAGGCGCTGTCTTCCACACGACCGGCGCCCAGGGAGGCGAAACCGGAGAACGACCAGTCGCCCCCCGCCAGCGCAGGCGAGCTCGCCAGCAGTCCCAGCAGCAGGTGTTTTCCCTTGGTGAACAAATGGTTCGCTTTCGACATTCCCTGTACTCTTGTTCGTTTACACAATCACAATCAATTGCTGCAACTGGAAAGTGGCGAGCGAGTATAAAATGCTCAATAACGGCCTGTGTAGTCAGACACCCGACCTATCCTGTGTCGATTTGTAGCGGTGCGACTGCCCGCCACTGCTTGATGGACGTATAAAAAGAATCCGCTATCGCCATGGAACGTAACGCCCGCATCCGCTTGCAGATCATGTTGATTGCCGTTATCGGCGGTCTGGCATTTCTTTCCTATTTATTGGTTAACGTGGTGCTGGCAGCGGTGAACGCAGATCGCCTGGACCGCCTGCAACATCATCACTATCCCATCATCGAGGAAATCCGTCTGCTGCAGCAGGATCTGAACAGCATGCGGGAAGGTTTTGCCACGGCGGTGGGTCTGGAAGATCCCGTGCTGCTGGAGGATACCCGTCAGGTGGTGCAGCACGCACGCGCGCGGTTGGCGCGATTGCAGACGCGCGACCCGGATCTGACGGATGAAGTGGAGGGCATCAGCGCGGCATTCGAAGCCTACGTGCAGCCAGCGTTGTTGCTGACGGAAGCGCTGGTGGCGGACCCGCGTCAGTTGCCGGGCTACAAGGGTGCAATGGAAGCGTCGCTGCGGGATTACCAGTTGCTGAGCGACTGGATCGGCGGGTTGCATGCAGCCCGGCAGGTGGCGTATCGCAATCTGTTGCGTGAAACCAATCTGGCGGTTAATCGCGCCAATCTGTGGGGTGCTGTGCTGGGCGCGCTGGTAATTGTCGCGCTGGGCGTGCTGGCCTGGGCGATTTCCGCGCGGGTGTTGCGTGAAATCAACCGCAGCGATCGTTTGAAAGATGAATTTCTGAGTGCCATCAGCCACGAGCTGCGCACGCCCATGAACGGCATCATCGGTGCGCTCAGCCTGCTGCGTGCCACGACGCTGGACCGGGAGCAGGTGTCCTGGCTCGATGTGGCCAACCGTTCCGCCAGCAGCATGATGAGTTCCATCGATGATCTGCTGCAGTTCAGTGAACTGATGGCGGGGCAGGAGGCATTGCATGTGGGCGAGTTTCGTCTGCGCGGTGGCCTGACCCGGTTGCTGGCGGCGCTGCGGCCGGAGTTCGAGGATAAAAATCTGGCACTGGAGTTTTACGGTGGCGTGGTGCTGGACCGGGTGCTGGTCAGCCACGAAGGAAAAATTCTCTATGTGATCCGCCATCTGCTGAGCAATTCGCTGAAGTTTTCCGATCATGGACCGGTATGCCTGTCGATCGGGCAGGCGAACAGGTCGGCAGAAGTGGGCGAGGGCAGCATCCGCGTGCTGGTGCAGGATTCGGGACCGGGAATTCCGGAGCCACTGCTGGCGGAGCTGGGGCGTCCGTTCCGTCAGCTGGATGGTTCCTTCAGTCGCCGTCATGGTGGCATGGGCATCGGGCTGGCCACCTGTCATGCGATTGCGCACTTGCTGGGTGCCAGTCTGACGCTGCGCAATCGCGAGAGCGGCGGGCTGGAAGTGGAATTCATCGTGCCAGTGAAGTTTGGCGATACTGCGCCGGAATCCGGGCCCGATTCCACGACGCTGACCGGTGGCAGTTATCGCCGGTCCGGTCTGGTGCTGGTGGCCGAGGACAATCTGGTGAACCTGATGGTGCTGAAGGGTTATCTGAAGCATCTGGGCTGCAATGTGGTCAGCGCGCGCAACGGCTATCAGGCGCTGGACCTGATGCAGAGCAAACTGGTGGATCTGGTGCTGATGGATTGCCAGATGCCATTGATGGACGGGCTGGAGGCAACCCGCCAGATCCGCAAGTTACCCGAGCCGTTGCGCGATACGCCGATCATTGCGCTGACGGCGAATGCTACCGATGCCGATCGTCGCAACTGTCTGGACTGCGGTATGAACGGCTTCCTGAAAAAACCGGTGTCGCTTGAAGAGCTGCGTGCGGTGTTGGGGCATTACCTGGTTACAGTGCAGGTGTGACCCCAAATCGTCCTATGACTCGAACCGATAGGGCAGAAACTCGCGCTCGTTTTCACTGATCTGGATTTTCTTGCCTATGGGCGGAAATGCCCGCTGCGGGCAGTTGGTGCGCTCGCACACGCGGCAACTTACGCCGATCGGTACTGCCGCTTCCTTGTCGTTCAGGTCAATTCCCACCGAATAAATCAGCTGCGGTGCATGGGCGATCTCGCAGCCCAGTCCCACGGCAAAATTCTTCTGCGGCATCAGATATCCGCCTTCCGTGCGGCTGACGGTGCGCGCGATGCAGAAATAGGTTTTGCCGTCGGGCATCTGCGCCACCTGCCGCAAAATCTTGCCCGGCTGCGCAAAGGCTTCGTGCACATTCCTCAGCGGGCAGGCGCCACCCACACGGGCGAAGTGAAAACTGCTGGCGCTCTGGCGTTTGGAAATATTGCCGGCGGCATCCACCCGCACGAAATAAAATGGAATGCCTTTTTCACC
>JBMOPR010000651.1:0-8553 GCA_049323075.1 Pseudomonadota bacterium | reverse complement strand
CTTGTTGGAATCGGCGATCAGGTTGGAAAAATGCAGACGTACGCGCTGGCGCACGGCTTCCAGATGCGCGTAGAAGGTTTCCCAACTGGCAAAACCCAGACCGATGGCAATGCGCAGGCGATTGATATCGTCGTCCGGCAGCAACTGCGTCTGGCGATCCTGCAGCGCCTGGATGCGGTGCTCCACGTTGCGCAGGAAAATATAATCGTCGCGCAATTCCTTCACGATGGTGTGTGGCAGCAATTCCAGATCGCGGATGACATTCAACACGGTGAGCAGGTTGCGCCGTTGCAGCTCCTGTTCCTGGCCGCCGCGAATCAGCTGAAACACCTGGGCGATGAATTCGATTTCGCGAATGCCGCCGGCGCCGGTTTTCACATTGTCTTCTTTGCCGCGCCGCAACACTTCCTGGTTGATCAGGTTTTTCAGTTCGCGCAGGGATTCGATGACGCCGAAATCCACGTAGCGGCGGTACACGAACGGACGCAGCGCCAGCAGCAGTTTTTCGCCATCGCCCAGTGCGGTTCCCGTGCCGATGGCGCGGGCCTTGATCATGGCGTAGCGCTCCCACTCACGGCCCTGGTCCTCGTAATAGTTTTCCATCGAGGCGAAGCTCATGGCGAGCGGGCCGCTGGCACCAAACGGGCGCAGCCGCATGTCGACGCGGAAGACAAATCCGTCGGCGGTGTTTTCATCCAGCGCCTTGATCAGGCGCTGGCCCAGGCGCAGGAAATATTCGCGGTGATCCAGCGAGCGGGCACCGCCACTGGTTTCACCGTCGTGGGCATACGCAAACATCAGGTCGATGTCGGATGACAGGTTCAATTCCTGCGCGCCCAGCTTGCCCATGCCCAGCACCACCATCGGCATGGGATCGCCGCTCTGCTTGTAACGGGGCCGACCCCACAGCGGTTCCAGAATGGGATAGAGTTTTTGCAGCGTCTGGTCGATGCAGGCATCCGCCAGGTTGCTGAGGTCGCGGGCGGTTTCGGCAAACGGCGCCAGACCGGTGCTGTCGCGCCAGATGATGCGCACCATTTCCCGCCGCCGCAATTGACGCAGGATTTTCATCAGCACGGTTTCGTCGTTCACGTCCTGCAACAGTGACTGCAATGATGCGTGATAAACATGGTCGTCATAGGAACGCCACAGATCCTGTGACCGCACCAGCTCCGCCAGCAATTGCGGATGCCGCTGCAGTTGCGTCGCCACATAATCGCTGGCCACCAGCACCGGCACGATCTGCGCCTGCACGCGGGTTTCGGTCAGGCAAGCGGCGTCCGGTGCCGGCAGCGCATGCACCGCCTCCGTCAGCCGTAGCAGCAGTTGATCGACGTGGGCATGCACAGCGGGGGACAGCGTTGCCAGGGATTCGAGTGTGAGCGACATGCAGCAGGTTTTCCGCGAAACAGGGATCTTTTCATTTTACACCGCACTGGAAATCCACCGTGATCTACGGCAATGATTTCCGGTGCGATGTCAGGGGGGGCGTGGCAGGAGCGGCGCAGCTGTCCGAATCCAGCCGGATTTCCAGCGGCTGACCCTTGGGCGGCAGCGCGCAGTCCAGCACCTTGCCGCCGGCCCAGTGGTAGAAACGGTAGGCATTGCTGTCGAGGGGTTGGGCGAACTGGAAACGGGCGCGGGTGGGAACGCCGTCCCGTGCTTCCATC
The DNA here is from genome assembly GCA_049323075.1 of Pseudomonadota bacterium. GTDB lineage: Bacteria > Pseudomonadota > Gammaproteobacteria > Pseudomonadales > Ketobacteraceae > Ch67. The sequence goes on along the minus strand of JBMOPR010000651.1, from coordinate 6,883 downwards.
ACGGTGACGATCATGCCGGACAGACGCAGGCTGTCGCCCTCTGCCAGCGGTGCCTGCGGGCCCCGCAGCAGACCTTCCTGCACCGGGTCGTACAGGCCCTTGGCGCTGGCCAGGTCGAAGGCGCGGGTGCTGATGACAGTGAGAGTGAGCGGGCGCGTACCCGACGCCAGCAGCCAGGTTTTCGCCGCCACCGGCAGGCCGCGGTAGGCACGCACACCATTGATGTAACCGCCGGCGCTGGACAGGGGAGGATTGAGCAGGATTGGCGTGGTGCCGCTGGGATCGTCCGGCAGATTCCACGCAATCGCGCCACTGTTGATCATGCCGTCCCCCGCCAGTTTCATCGAGTAGGCTTCCACCGGCAGCAGCAGCGCCGACACACCCAGGTTCAGGGCGATCAGCAGGCCCGCGAACAGCGCCGTGGCCTGACGCAGGACCGGCTGTTGCAGCAGACGGCGATCGCGCCAGGCTTCCAGCCACAGGCCGAGGAATCCGGCCGCGCCGATGCTGGCGGCCAGCAGCAGGCGGCTGTGGGCCACCGTGCTAGCCACCGGCATCAAACACAACAGCGCACCCACCAGCCAGAACCGGGCGCGACGGTCCTGCCGCAGCAGCGGCCAGCTCAACACAAGCAGCACACTGAACAGCACGCCATACACCACCACCCGCGACGCCGGCAGTGCCGATCCCAGTTCCGGCGGCACCGCGAAGAACAGTCCACCCAGCAGGTCCAGCCCGCGCTGACCCAGCATCTGCAAAAACAGCTGCGGCGTGGCCAGCGGATCAATGTAATGACCGGAGCCGACCGCGCCATAACCCAGTACGGCGCGCACCCCCAGCCAGATCAGTCCCACCAGCACATAGGGCGCCAGCGAGGCGACGCGGTCCTTCCACGACCCGTTATCAAGGAACAGCACATACGCCAGAATGTAGCAGCCGGTGCTTACCGCCATTTCCCCGCACAGCAGACCGGCGCCAAACAGCATCACCGCACGCAGATCGACGATACCGCGCTCGTGCGCCCGCCACTGATGGTGGAAATAGAGCGTCATCACCAGGAACAGGCACGCCAGCAATGCATTGCGGTTGGCGATCCAGCCCGCCGGCACACCATGGCCATACGACAGCGCGAACAGGAACACCGCCCACCAGAGCGCGCGGCCCCTTTCCTGCGCTATCGCCAGCCCCTGCCCTGTCACCGGCCCCTGCAGCGCAGCGAACAGGCGGAAGCTGGTCCACAGCAGAAGCGCGAAAAAAACCAGGCTGTGCACATGCATCAGCAGTGGCCACTGCGGCCACAGCAGGTAATCGATGCCGTGGGTAAATTCCGCCAGCGGACGCCAGAACGCGTATTTGACCTCGGGATTGCTCCACCAGGGCAGCAGCCCCAGATTGGTCAGATCCAGCACCCGCCCCGGATCGCCGTCCAGAAAACTGAACAGGCCGTAGGGGCTGGCAGGGCTGTTGGTGTGCAGCACCGGATTCTGCTGCGTCACCAGTCCCCAGTGAAAATAGTCATCCAGCTGCAACCCCACCAGCAGGGACGGCGCCGTCAGCAGCAGCGCCAGCCCCAGCGCCCACAGGCAATAACGCGGCAATGTTGCAGAGTTCTCCATGTCACTTCCGCAGGTTCATGATCGGACGCTCGATCAGCAGATAGAAAATCAGCGCACCGAAAATGGTGAGCGCCGTGCTGTATGCCGTCAGGATGCACATCGCTTCCCAGTGCGTGTAATCATAGCGCTCCGGATACTTCTGCATGGCATTCACACCGAGGGAAACCATGGCGATGATGGGCAGCACATGCAACAGGTACATGGAATAGGACAGCTGCGCCAGCGGATACCAGACCCGGTTGGCCAGGAACAGGTTCAGCACCCGGCTCATGTAACTTTTTTCCACGCACAGCAGGATCAGGTACGCCAGGCTGCCGGAAAACAGGTTGCGACTGAACGTCTGGTACAGGATGTTGCCCCAGTACCAGTCATCGAAATCCCGCGACAGCACCGGTGTCACCATCAGCGCCACAATGCAGGCCAGGCTCAGCCAGCCCAGCACATGGCCCAGCGGCGTATTGAGAAAACGCTTGGTGGCGGCTTCGTGATGGAAGTAATAGAACGCCGCCAGACAGCCGCACAGCAGAGCGCCGTAGCGCGTGTACAGGTTGTCATAAAGCACGCTGAAGTGATGGGCATGGAACGTGGGATCGGTCACCAGCACACTGCCGGGCGTGGTGCGAATCCGCTCGTCCGTCATGATCACCACAAAGCAGATCACGAACGACAGCCCCAGCAAACCCCACAGCCAGCGTTCCGGCCGGGCGAACTTCATCACGAACATCAGCAGCAGCGGGTAGAGCAGATAGAACTGCTCCTCGATCGCCAGGGTCCAGGTCCAGTTCATGGCCTGCTCGTCATAGGGCAGGAAATTGTTCACGTACAGCACGTTGGCCCACAGGTTGTCGAGCTTCTGCATCTCGCGCCCGGCGTCGTCCAGCGTGTACACCCCGATCAGCACATAGACCAGGATCGCCAGCCAGTAGGCCGGGCTCAGGCGCAGGAAACGGCGCGAGTAGAAATTCCACATGTGGATCTTGCCGTCACGGTCGATCTGGCGCAGCAGGATGCCGCTGATCAGAAAGCCGCTGATGACGAAGAAAATATCCACGCTCTTGTCGGCGTTCCAGGCCCAGGACCACGTGAGCCCGCCTTCCTCGATCATGTTGATCATTTCAACATCGGGATGGGCGGCACAGTAGATGGCGAAGGTGTGGAAGACCAGAATCATCAGCATGGACAGGGCACGAAAGCCGTCCAGCACCGGGAAGTTGCCCGGGGGGCGAATAAACAATTGCTTGATGTTGCGAAGCGGTGAAAAGGCAGACAGGAAAGCGTTCATAACAACCACTGCGATTTTTTGTTTTTGTTGCAGGTGCGGTCCCCCGAGGCCCGGATCCGTTGGCCTGTGTCCGCTTATACCCGGTGAGTTTTTGTACAACGCACGGCCATTCTAACAAGCGTTGATGCCGGGTTGGAACGAATGGTAATTAAAAAGATAAACAAAAGGACAGTAAAGGTTCACACATTCAGCCAGACCCCTGCCAGATCGGGTCGCTGCCGGCCGGCCCCTCAGGACAAACCGGTGGTGGCTGGCGCCACCCGCAGCACTTCTTCCGGCGTGGTCAGGCCGGTGGCGACCTTGTGAGCCCCGGACAGGCGCAGGGTGCGCATGCCTTCCTTCAGGGCCTGCTTGCGGATGGTGTTGAGTTCGGCGGAGTGGGCGATCATGTCCTTCAGTTCCTGCGACAACACCATGATCTCATAGATCCCCACCCGGCCCAGGTAGCCTGTCTTGCGGCATTCCAGGCAGCCCACCGGCATCTTGATCCTCTCCGGCATCTTGCCCTTGAAGGGACTGATCAATGCGTCCCAGGCCTCGGGGTCGATGTGGGTGTCACGCTTGCAGTGGGGGCACAGGGTGCGCACCAGGCGCTGGGCCATTACACCCAGCAGGGTGGCAGAGATCAGGTAAGGGGCCACACCCAGATCCATCAATCGCACCACGGCGGACGGCGCATCGTTGGTGTGCAGGGTGGAAATCACCAGGTGCCCGGTCAGCGCCGCCTGAATCGCCATGTTGGCAGTCTCCAGATCGCGGATCTCGCCCACCATGATGATGTCCGGATCCTGCCGCAGCAGCGCGCGCACGCCATCGGCAAAGGTCAGGTCAATATTGTCCATCACCTGCATCTGGTTGAAGGCGGGCTCCACCATCTCGATCGGATCTTCGATGGTGCACACATTCACTTCCCGCGTGGCCAGTTGCTTCAGGGTGGAATACAGCGTGGTGGTCTTGCCGGACCCGGTAGGACCGGTCACCAGCACGATGCCATTGGGCTGGTTCACCATGGTCTGCCATTTTTCATAATCCTCGTCCGTGAGGCCCATCTGGGCGGCCGAGCGCACCAGCACTTCCGGATCGAAAATCCGCATCACCATCTTTTCGCCGAACGCGGTGGGCAGGGTGGACAGACGCAGTTCCACCTCATCACCCTCGCCACTCTTGGTCTTCAGGCGGCCATCCTGGGGCCGGCGTTTTTCCGCCACATCCATGCGGCCGATGATCTTGATCCGGCTGGTGACGGCGGCCATCACGGCAGCGGGCAGTTCGTAAACATCATGCAACACACCATCGATGCGGAAGCGGATATAGCCGTGTTCGCGACGCGGTTCCAGATGAATGTCGCTGGCGCGCTGGTCGAAGGCATATTGCAGCAGCCAGTCCACGATTTTCACGATGTGCTGGTCGTTGGCGTCAGGGGAACCCAGCTCCCCCAGCTGCAGCAGCTGTTCGAAATTGGCGACATGGGACTGGCCGGCATCCTTGCCGGTGGCGCCCTTCACCGAACGCGCCAGATTGTAGAATTCCAGCGTGTAACGGCGCAGGTCGGCGGGATTGACGATCACCCGCTTGATCTTTTTGCCGCGCAGGGTCTGTTCCAGCCCGTGCTCCCAGTCCGACAAAAAAGGCTGGCCGCTGGCGATGGTGACGGAATCCTTGTCCACCGCCACCGCCAGAATCTCGTGGCGCTCGGCGAAATTGAACGACATCACCGAAGTGGTGGCGGTCACATCCACCTTGAGCGGATCGATGTGATACACCGGCTGGTTAGCACGCTTGGACAGCCAGTCGGTGAGCTTGTCCAGGGTCAGCTTATGGTGTTCGTCATGCTGGTCAGTCAGGTTGAATTTGGCGACGAACTGCAGGGGATTCCAGTTCAGTTCGGTTTTTTCCCGGCGCTGCCCCGTGACGAAATTCAGATCCCGCTCGGTGATGCGGGCATCCTCCAGCAGGCCGTCGAGCACCCAGCGCACATCAATGCGGATGCTGGGCATGCTGAAATTGGCTTTGCCGGGTTTGGCACTGGACACGGGGGGATAACTCCTGACTGGGTGAGTGGCAGATGCAGCGCACTAACAGGCGGCACTCTGAAAGGATTGTAGTCTCAAGCGCTTAAGGGCTCAAAATCCGGCCCCCGGAATCGTGACCCGGCCCGTAAAATCCGGTATCGTTCGCGCAAATCAACCTTCCCGGGTTGCCCGTTGTCGGGCGATCCTGGCGCAGTCACGAGGGCCTGTCATGGAATCCGTCATTGAAAAAATCCTGTATGCCAGCCGCTGGCTGATGGCGCCGGTGTACCTGGGCCTGAGCGTGCTGCTGCTGGCCCTGGCCATCAAGTTCTTCCAGGAGCTGATCCACATCTTCCCGCTGCTGTTCACCATGAAGGAACAGGATCTGATCCTGGCCATGCTGACGCTGATCGACCTGACCCTGGTGGGCAGCCTGATCGTGATGGTGATGTTCTCCGGCTATGAAAACTTCGTGTCGCAAATTGATATCGCCGAGACGGGCGAGAAGCTGTCCTGGCTGGGCAAGATGGATGCGGGCTCGCTGAAGCTGAAGCTGTCGTCGTCCATCGTCGCCATTTCGGCGATCCACCTGCTGAAAGCCTATATGGATTTCAAGCCCAGCGTCGCCATCGACAGCCCCGAGGAAACCAAGCTGATGTGGCTGCTGATCGTGCATATGGGCTTTGTGGTGTCCACGCTGTTCATGGCGGTGATGGACCATATCGAGCGCAAGACCAAACTGATGATGATAGGCCACTAGCCCCCTGCGATACCCGTTAGGCCCGGAAGACCCGCCCCTGGTTTTCCGCGGCCCGCCCAGCTGTTTTGCCCCGATTCCACCCCAGACCAGACCTTGACCGGATCCAACTGTTCATCCACCTGACATATCAATTTTCGTGACCAAATGGTCACGTTGAGTCATTTTACAAATTTTGTCTCAAAAACGCTTAAGATTTTCCCAACCTGCCACTATATTCGTTAGGCCATCCCGTGATGCGTTGGGCGCATGACCATTTAGTCAGCACCGTCCCGGTTCGCCCTTCCGCTCCCACTATTACAAACTGAACGGAGTTCAATCCTAATGGCCTATTCCAACCGCTTTCGCGTTACTGCCCTGGCTGCCGCCATTGCCGGCACGGGCGCAGTGGCCCCGGCGTACGGGTTCGAGTACACCAATGACGACTTCCGCCTGCAGGTGGACAGCACCTTTTCCCTCGGTGCGTCCTGGCGGGCCAGCGACGTCGATTACCGCAATGTGGGCCTGCAGAACGCCCTGGCCGCCCAGGCCAACGGCGACAATCCCAGCGGCCAGTTTCACAAGCACGGCTCCAGCACCGCCGATGACGGCGATCTGATGTGGAAGAAGGGCTCCACCTTCTCGGAAGTGGCCAAGCTGACCGTGGACATGGAGTTGAACTACCGCAATTTCGGCGCCTTTATCCGCGGCAAGTCCTTTTACGACAACCGCATCGTCAACGGCGATGGTGTGACCGACCTGCCCGAGTACTACTGGCAGGACGACCAGGGCCGCAACCGTTCCCCCAACCAGAGCTCCGGCGCCAGCGGCGACATCCTCGACGCCTTTGTGTGGGGCGACTGGGACATGAACGGCCATCCGCTCAACGTGCGCTTCGGCAAACAGGTCATCAACTGGGGCGAGGGCCTGCTGTTTGCCAACGGTATCAACAACATCAATCCCGTGGACGTTTCGGCGCTGCTGGCGCCGGGATCGGAAGTGAAGGATGCGCTGATTCCGCTGAATTCCCTGTACGGATCGGTGGGCGTGACCAACGCGCTGTCGCTGGAAGCCTTCATGCTGTTCGACTGGCGTGAGACCGAGCTGCCAAACTGCGGCACCTTCTTCTCGCAATCAGATCTGGTGGGGCCAGGCTGCTGGGCCGGGTTCGTGCCGTCGGGGATGGAGTCTTCCTTTACCGGCAATCCGCTGACGCCACTTGATGACGCGATCAACT
>JBMOPR010000650.1:0-8569 GCA_049323075.1 Pseudomonadota bacterium | reverse complement strand
TGGCAGCACTCGCGGAATCGACCGGTGTCAAATTTGGCACGAGCGGCGTGAGGGGGCTGGTTGCCGCCATGACCGACCGCGTCTGCTATGCCTACACCGCCGCTTTTCTTTCCGCCATCGCCGGGGACGCCGACACCATCGTCATCGGCCATGATCTGCGGCCCAGCAGCCCGGCCATCACGGCGGCCTGCATCGCCGCCATCCAGGCAGCCGGCAAAAAAGCACTGTACGCAGGCACATTGCCCACCCCGGCCCTGGCTTTTTACGGGCTGACCCTGCATGCCCCGGCCATCATCATCACCGGCAGCCACATCCCATTCGATCGCAACGGGATCAAATTCTACGGCGCAACCGGCGAGATATCGAAAGACGATGAAGCCGCCATGCTGCGCGCCGACATCGATCTTCCCGACACGATCCATACCTCGCCGTTACCAGCCCCCGACACCCGCCCCTACCAGGAATACGTGGCCCGCTATGTCGACTTCTTCGGGCCCGGCGCACTGAAAGGAACACAGGTACTGCTTTATCAACATTCCAGCGCAGCGCGGGATGTGCTGCAGGACATTCTGGTGCAGATGGGCTGCGACGTGCTGGCACTGGGCCGCACCGATGGTTTCGTTCCCATCGACACCGAGGCCGTTCGCCCCGAAGACATCCTACTGGCCCGGGAATGGGCCCGGACCCACCGCTTCGATGCGATTTTTTCCACCGACGGTGACGCCGACCGCCCCTTGCTGGGTGATGAAAAAGGCCAATGGTTGCGGGGCGATGTGGTAGGCGTTCTGTGCGCGCGTTATCTGGATGCAGATTCCGTGGTGGCCCCCGTGAGTTGCAACACGGCGCTGGAGAAAAGCCAGTACTTCACACAGGTGGTGCGGACGAAAATCGGTTCACCCTATGTGATCGAAGGCATGGAGAAAGCGCCCAGTGGTTCCCGGGTGGCAGGGTACGAGGCCAATGGCGGATTTCTGCTGGGACACGATGTGCAGCGCGGAAATCGCGTGCTGCGGGCACTGCCGACCCGCGACGCAACGCTGCCCATGATCGCCTTGCTGTGCATGGCGCGGGATCAGGGCATGGCGTTGTCGGATCTGGTCAAACAATTGCCGCCGCGCTTCACCCACAGCGACCGTCTGCAGGATGTTCCCACCAGCACCAGCGCGCAATTGCTCGCTGGCATGGTTCAGGACGAAACCCGGCTGCGCGCCGTCGTCCCGCTCAAGGACGCCATCGACCGGATCGATCAAACCGATGGTGTACGCATCCACTTCGCCAGCGGCGACATCGTGCACTTCCGCCCATCCGGCAACGCGCCGGAGTTGCGGTGCTACACGGAAGCTGACGATGCGCTGCGTGCAAAACAGCTGTGCGATGAAAGCCTGGCACTGATCCGGAGTGCGATCTGATTATCGGCTCAGAACTTGTAGCGCACGTTACCCAGCACGGTACGACGTTCGCCGTAGCCGCAATCAAGGTTATTGCCTCGACACCAGGACACATAAGTCTTGTCGCCCAGGTTTTTGCCATCCACGCTGAAATCCCAGCTGGCGTACTCATAGCCCACCATGGCATCGAACAGCGTCACTGACGGCACCACCGGCAGATCACCACCACCCACCACGTCGCCGGTGTAGCGGGCCCCCAGGCCAGCGCGCATGCCATTTTCGAAACTGTATTTGCCCCAGGTGGACGCCATCGTCTCCGCTACCGATGACAGGCGGAACCCCGTGCTTTCATCCGTTGCCTCCAGATCGGTGTAGTTGGCCAGCCACTCGAAACGATTCCAGGTTTTCTTCACTTCCAGTTCCCAACCGTCCACAGTGGCGCCGGTCTGCTCCACACCTTCAGGGCCCGACGTGGCTGTCACTACCCGTTTCTCCTGTTCGATATCAAACCAGGCGAACGCCACTGAAAAATCATTCTGCAGCGACAGGTATTTGATGCCCGCTTCGTTCTGCTTGCCGGTGGTCGGTTCCAGCAAACCCGTGCTCGCTGCTGTGCCCAGGTTGGGTACGAATGAAGTGGAATAGGCGATGTAGGGCGAAATGCCGGAATCGAAGCGGTACATCAGGCCGATGCGGCCGGTGGTTTCCTCGTCCTTGCGCTCACCTTTCGCGCCGGTGACCGGAATATTGATCGTGCGCGCGTTGTCCCGCCGCAGCGACGTGGACACCACCACCTTGTCGATTTCCATGTGATCGATGATATAAACACCGGTCTGCTGTATTTCGCTGTCGGGACGATCGACCTGCGTAATTGCAGTATTGAGATTGCCATATTCAGGATCATACACATTGATGGTGCCGCCAACACCGGCCGAGAAGTAATACCACTCCTCCCACTGCGCGTCCTGCGTGTCCACACCCAGGGCCAGCGTGTGCCGGGTTGCGCCCAGATCAAAGCGGCCTTCCACGCGGGAATCAAGACTGAAAATATCGGTAGCGCGATTGGCAGTGTGAATCGTGCGGGCAATATTGCCCTGGTCATCCGGAATGGCACCCACCACCGTCCAGTGTTCGCGGGTTTCGGCCGAAGTGTCCGACTGGCGCACGGTGGTGGCAAAATCCCAGTTGTCGGCAAGGCGCTGATCGAAGAACAGAGTCACATCGGTGCGGTCCTGGTCGTAGCGATCCCAGCCGGGTTCACCGACAAAGGTGTGGGTGGGAATCTGGCCGCGCGGTGCGTCATTCAGCGTGCCTTTCTGCGGCAGGAATTGTGCGGACACCGCGCCATCATTTTCCTGATGATTCACCAGCATCGTCACGCGGGTGCCGGCAACCGGTTTCCAGGTCAGCGACGGCGACACCGCCAACGCGTCGTCATCCACATAATCCACCTGGGTGCCACTCTGGCGCTCCAGCGCCACCAGCCGGTACAGCCATTTGCCATCGTCCGTCAGCGGGCCGGTGACATCCGCCGCCAGTTGGGTGCGGTCGAAATTACCCACTTGCGCCCAGACTTCCCCCTGCTGTTTTTCCTCCGGCAGTTTGGACACAACGTTCACGATGCCGCCCAGTTCCGCCTGCCCGTACAGCACAGACGATGGCCCTTTCAGCACTTCGATGCTGTCCAGCGTGTACACTTCAGTGCGCGGCGCGTTATAGAAACCGTAGATGGAACGCAGGCCGTCCTGATATTTGGAAACCGCCAGCCCCCGCACCGCTGTCCAGTCACCGCGCGTGTCGAAACCGTACTGACCGGAATACACCCCCGCCGAATACAGCAGCGCGTCCTGAATGTTTTTCGCGCCCGAATCCTGGATGAATTGTTTGTCCACCACGGTGACCGACGCCGGTGTGTCCTGGATGGGAACGCGGGTCTTGCTGGTTTTGGCGGCGCGGTGCTGGTTGATGATGGTGCCAGCTTCCGCTTCATGCTCCGCCGTCACGTCCACCGGTGTCAGCGTGGGCGTTTCGCGCTGGGCGGTGACGGTTGCGGTTTCCTGCGCGTGTGTTGGCGCGGCAAGCAGAACGGTAAAGGTGGCCAATGCCAGAGCCCTGGTGCGCCCGGCATGAAATTTCCCCAATGTGTGCAGCATGTTTGATCACTCCCGATGAAAGAGGATCAAATCTTAATGAGAATTATTATTACTAGCAATAATATTTGAGCGATTCGCAACCATTTTCCGGATCAGTGGTCAGTTCGGCTCCGTCACGAAACCCAGTTTGTGCACGCCGGCCCGCTGGGCTGCCGCCATCACCTTGATCACGTGCTCGTATGCCACCGTCTTGTCGCCGCGCAGGTGCAGTTCCGGTTGCGGTTGCTGGGTTGCGGCCGCCTGCAGGCGCTGCTCCAGCTCGTCGAAGGTGATCACGTTTTCGTTCCAGTGAATCGCGGCATCCGCCGTCACCGACAGGTTGACGGTTTCCGGCTTGATCTCGTTGGGTGTGTTGTCGGCCCGGGGCAGATCGATCTTCACCGAGTGGGTCAGCACCGGCACAGTGATGATGAAGATGATCAGCAGCACCAGCATGACATCCACCAGCGGCGTCATGTTGATTTCACTCATGGCCTCGTCGTTTTCGTCCAGACCGCTGCCAAACGCCATCTCAGTTGCCTCCCTGCTTGGGCGCGATATGGGAAATCTTCACCAGCGGCTGCTTGTTGCGGGTCAGCGGCGTGCCGGTGATGAAATAGGAATGCAGCTGGTGCGCAAACCGGTTCAACTTGCCCAGCACCATTTTGTTGTTGCGAGTGAGCGCGTTGTAACCCAGCACAGCGGGAATCGCCACCGCCAGACCGAACGCCGTCATGATCAGCGCCTCGCCCACCGGGCCCGCCACCTTGTCGATGCTGGCCTGGCCGGACACACCAATGCCCACCAACGCGTGATAAATCCCCCACACGGTGCCGAACAGTCCCACGAACGGCGCGGTGGAGCCCACCGAGGCCAGTACCGACAATCCTTTCTGCAGGCGCTCGGCGCTTTCGTCGATGGAGCCGCGCAGGCAGCCGGTGAGCCAGTCCGCCAGCAACAGTTGGCCATGCAGATCGCTCTTGTGATTCTGGTGGTGATCGACCGCGGCCTGCCCCGCTTCCGCCAGCATGCGGAACGGATTGTGGTCGCCCTCGTTACCCAGCATGTGCAGGCCCTCGGCCAGACTGCGCGCATGCCAGAAATCACCCAGCGCACGCTGCACGCGACGCAGTGACAGCAGATTCCAGCTGCGCACCACAATCACGTACCAGGACGCAATGGACATCAGCAGCAGGATGACCGCCACTGCCTTGATGACCGGATCGCCCTGCAACCAGAGCGCTTCGATGCCGTAGGGATTGGTTTCCATGGTGATCTCCTTCATGTGTTCAGAATCATCGCTTGTCCAGCGCGAAACGCACTGGCTGCAGGTAACGGTATTCGATGGCGACGCCGTTGCGCCGCGCCGGTTCGTAGCGCCAGCGCTCGACAGCGTCCAGCGCCGCCTGATCCAGCCGCGGGAATCCGCTGGACTGGCTGACCTTGAGATCGGACACCCGCCCTTCGGCGGTGATCAGCAGTTCCAGGATCACCACGCCCTCTTCGCCCCGGCGCTTGGACAGGGGCGGATAGGCCGGCGCCGGATTGTTGCGCTGTTTGGCGTCGATCCGGGGCGGTTGCACCGGGGCGCCCAGAGTGTCTTTTTCCTCGGCCTGCGGTGTCGAGGGCGCGGGCGGCGGTGGTGCGGCCTGCTGCTGCACCGGTTCCGGTGGCGGCGGCGTGGCGATGGCGTTCTCCGACGGCGGAGGCGGCACCACCGGCGGCGGGGGCACCGGTTTGGGTTTTGGCTTGGGCTGCGGTTTTGGCTGGGGTTTGGGCTTGGGCTGCTCCACCGGCTTGGGTTCCGGTGGCGCCACCCGGGCACTGGGGGCCTCCACCACTTCGGCGGGCGGGGCCTCGATGATCACGCCGCTGATCACCGGCAATTCCAGCGGCGGCTCGGGCGTCTGCTGCAACAGTACGGCGGCCGCCAGCGCGCCGGCGTGGGCGAGCACCACCAGCGTCAGTACGACTGCACTTCTTGGCCCTGTCTTCAACGGCTTACCCCTTTACTGATTCTGCGGCAATGGCCAGGCGGCATGGTGCATCCGCCCGCTCCACTCCTGCACACTGACCCACAACATCTCACCCGCCCCCTGAGAGGGTGGATAGGGTACATGCACATGCTGGCTGCGGGAACTGCCGTGCAACAGGCCATCGGTGGCAGGCTGCTCCAGTGGCTGCCGGCCCACGCTGACGTGGGCAGTCCGTATCTTCGTCACACAGCCATCGCAAAAACGCACGCTGAAATCCTTCAGGTAGCCACCATCCTGGGGATAGGGCGGGTTGTCATCCGCCGGCCGGGGCGCGGCGCTGAAAGGGCCGATCGGCTGCTGCGGCCACTCCGGCGGAAAGGTGGGCGTGAGCGCGTCGTATAGAAACCAGCAAGGCGCGAGCAGCAGCAGGCCGTTGATACGGTAGCGCCAGCGTTGCCAGAAGGTGCGGGTTGCCATCCGTCAGGCTCCTTCCAGTTGGCCCGGCGACTTGTCCGGCAAAGTACCCGGCGCGGCTACGACCGGTTTGCGTGCTTTTGTCCGGCCGGCCCGCACGCCTTTCACCGTGCGCTTGCCATAAATCAGAAAACCGCTGATCGACATGCCGGACAGCATCAGCCCGAACAGAAGCCAGATCGTCTTGGTCCAGAGGCCACCGATAGTGCCGTAATGCAGCGGGTCGGCGATGTGGGTGAGGGTCTGCAGCAGGTTCATGTCCGCCGGCGTGTGGGACTGCGCCACCGCGCCGGTCCAGGGATTGATGTAGACGCGGAAGGAATAGCGGTCGAACAGGATGGCATCGCCACTGCCCAGCACGCTGAAGTAATCGCGGTTGTGTTCCGGCATGGACACCAGCGCCGGCTCCAGTTGCGGCAATTGAGCCTGGGCCGCTGCCAGTACCTGCTGCAGCGGAATCATCGCGGGCGGCGTGCCATCGGTGAGCGGCACATCGGTCAGCGCCACCGGCTCCGCTTCCGGCCATACATGCACCCCGGTGTGCCAGAGCACCGCCTGCACCAGGTACCAGAACCCGGTCAGCCCGATCACCAGCAAAAACCACAGGGACCAGACGCCCCCCAGGCGGTGCAGATCCCCCAGCCAGGTGCGGGCATCCCGGTCCAGGCGCAGACGCGGCCGGGTGAAGGCGCGCCAGAAACGTTTGTACACCACCAGCCCGGTGATCATGGCGCCCAGCACCACCAGCGACATCGCACCCACCAGGTAATAGCCAATGCTGTAACTGTGCTGCCAGGGGAACAGCAGCCAGCCGTGCAGCGACCGCATGAAACCGATGAAGGTCATGCCCTGCTCCACCGCCTGCACCTGTGCGGTGTAGGGATTCACATAGGCGATGGCATTGGGCTTGTCCGGCGCCGACAGCGCAACGGCGGTGACCAGATACGGCTCCAGTACCATGATGCGGCTGATCTCGGCACCCGGCACCGCCTGCTGCGCGGCCGCCACCAGCGCCGGCAATGGCTGGCGGGGCAGATTGTCGGGATTACCGGCGCGTGCGGCGGGGTTCGCCAGCCAGGTGATTTCATGGCTGAACACCGCGATGGTGCCGGTCAGGCAGATGAAGCTGAACAGCAGCCACACCGGCAGCGACAGCCAGCCATGAAACAGGAACCAGAGGCGACGGTTGGAGGAAGCCATAATCAAAAACCTTGCAGGACGGATCGGTGCCGGTGCATGTCATCTGTTCAATTAATGAACCGGGCACAAATATAAATGATAATGATTAGCAACTCTACCTGATTTTGTAACAATGCGGCTACAGCTATTGGCCGGCCACCAGCCCACGCCACTGCGGCACCAGATTCTCCTTGCGGGCAAACCGGATCAGGTGGTCGTCGATGATCCACTGCACTTTTTCCAGGGCCTCCTGCGTTTCTGCCTGACAGCGCATGGTCAGCCGGTCCGCCGTCGCGGCAAACGTGCCAATGCCCATGGGAAAGTGGGCGATGCCCTGGTGGTCGTCCCACTGCGCCTCGACCTTGTGCTGGAAGTGCTTGCAGAGTTTTTTCAGATAGAGACTGGCGTTGACGGTGGCAACGCTGGCTTCGCTGGTCAGCATGGGTAGTGGCTCGCAGGATAGTGGCTTGCAGGTTGAAGGACAGATCGGGAAATGGAAGCGCGCAGGCGACAGACATCGGCCATGCTCAGTTGCCCCGCAGCAAGGCCGGCTGCCAGCGGGTCAGGGCGAACAGGGTGCTCAGGGTCAGGCCGATGGCCAGCACCGCCAGCGGCGTGGTATGGGTGAGTTCGCCACTGCTGCCACTGCCCAGAATGGCGCTGGCCACCAGCGCGGCGGCGGTGATCGCCAGATCCTGCACCATGCCTTCCAGCGCGATATAACCCGCCCGCTCGTGGGGCGCCGGCACCTGGCTGGTGACAGCAGCAATGCTGACATTCCGCCCCGCATTGCCTGCCATGAACAGCACAAACGGAATCAGCAGCGGCAGGCTGGCGAATCCCAGCCAGGGGGTCAGCCCCGCCACTGTACAGGCGGTGGCGATCAATACGGCACGGGCAGGTCCGGCACTGTCGGTCATGCGCCCCAGCCACTGCATCATCAGCAACGCCGCAATGCCACCTGCCAGGTACAGCGACCCCAGGTATTCCCGGGGAAACTGCAGATTCAGCAGAAAGAAGGCGGAAAAATGCGGCACGATCAGGAAGGCGGAAAACTGGCTGCCGGCCTGGATCAGACACGCCTTGCGCACCGCTGGCTGGCGCAGCAGGCTGAGGGGCGACACCTCGTCGGCACCCACGTCGGCGCGGTGAGCATTCAGGTCCGGCAGAATCACCAGCGCCGCGAACCACACCAGCGTGGCCCCCAGCGCCACCAGCCAGAACGGCGAGCGCCAGTCCCCCAGCCGCGCCAGTTCCAATGCCAGCGGAATCCCCAGCACTGCTGCCAGCGAGAAGCCGATCATCACCTTGCCAATCGCCCGCCCCCGCTGCGGCAGTGGAATGCAGTCGATAACGATGGCCATGCCCAGCGCCACGGCCGGGCTGCCCACCAGTCCGGTGAATGCGCGCAGCAATAATA
>JBMOPR010000649.1:0-8573 GCA_049323075.1 Pseudomonadota bacterium | reverse complement strand
AACTGGAAGTAGGCCACCACCGCCACCGGAATGGTCACCACAACGGCGCCGATGTAGGGCACCACCACGCTCAGCCCCACCAGCAGACCCAGCAATGCTGCGTAATTCACCCCCATCACCACCAGGGCAATGTAGGTCACGCCACCGCAGATCAGGATCTCAATCGCCTTGCCCCGCACATAGTTGGAAATCTGCGTGTCCATCTCCGTCATGACACGGGAAATGAAAGGGCGATCCTCCGGCAGGAAGCTGACCGCCCAGGCAATCAGACGATCCTTGTCCTTCAGAAAGAAAAACACCAGCAGGGGCACCAGCACCAGAAAGATCAGCACGCCCATCAGGTTTTCGAAGTTGGCCAGGGAAACGCTGAGTACCGACTGCACCACGTCCGTCACGGCCTTGGTGGTATAGCTGCTGAGTTCCCGTGCGGCATCCGGCGACACCAGCTCCGGGTAGCGCTCCGGCAGCATGCCAAGGAAAACATTGGCCTCCACCAGCAAACGCGGCAGCTGTTCATTCACCAGCCGCTCCAGCTGGCCCCAGGTCAGCGGCACCAGCACAAACAGAAACGCCAGCTGCGAAGCAAGAAACACTATATAAGTGGATAGAAAGGCTACCAGCGGCGGCACCCGGTGCCGCTTCAGGGTATTGATCAGTCCTTGCAGCAGGTAGGACAGCACAATGGCCGTCAGCACCGGCGCCAGCACCGACCCCATGGTGATCAGGATCGTGAAGCCAACGACCAGCACCACCATCAGCAACACCGCTTCCTGGTCGGAAAAGTACTGCTTGTACCAGTGACTGAAAAACTGAAGCATGCCGTTGCCTTATTGGTCGCCCTTCTGGAACTGGAACTCGCCCGCCTGTTCGCCACTCCGCAACAACCGGTGGCCCGCCTGGGCAGCAAACGCGCTGAAATCCCGTACGGAGCCGGGGTCAGTGGTCATTATCCGGATCTGCTGGCCCGGCAGCATCCGGTTGAGCTGCTGTTTCAGTTTGAGCAGGGGAAGCGGACACTGCAAACCGCGGGCGTCCAGCTGGATGATGTCATTCATGGGGCGGAGTGTGGCACTTTTGCTCGAAAGAGAAGTCTCACTATAGCCAAGCCGACCCGGTTTTGGTACCGGCCAATCCCATTAAGTAAATGATCTTTTTGGCTTTGTGCACCGAATACGATCTGCTACCCTTGATTGGCCGGTCAGCGGATTTTCACCCTCCTCCAACACTTTTCGATCGTAAGCCATCCTATTCACATGATGCTGCAGTTGCCATTCCGAATCCTCGTCTGGCTGAGCGCCCTGATTGTCAGCCAGCTATTTTGGGCTGCCGCGCTCCAGGCGGAAGAACTGCCCCGGCTGGGGGACTCCACATCATCGGTGGTCAGCCCCGAGCAGGAGTACCGGCTGGGCCGGGCCTGGCTGCGGCAATTGCGGGCCCAGGCGCCCATCATCCAGGACCCGCTGATCCACGAGTATTTCTACGATCTGGTTTACCGGCTGGCGGCCAACAGCGAGATCCAGCGGCCGGAACTGGAAACCATCGTTCTGAACAGCCCCGATATCAACGCCTTCGCCGTGCCCGGCGGCATCATCGGGCTGAACGGCGGCCTGCTGCTGAACGCCCGTACCGAGGACGAACTGGCCGGCGTTATCGCCCACGAACTGGCGCACTTGAGCCAGCGCCATTTTGCGCGGGCCATGGAGCGGTCGCAGAACACGTCCTGGGCCGGGCTGGCCGCCCTGCTGGCCAGCGTGGTGATTGCTGCCACCGCCGGGGGCGACGCAGGCATGGCCGCCCTGGCCACTACGCAGGCTGCCTCGATCGAATCCCAGCTGCGGTTCAGCCGCAACAATGAACAGGAAGCGGACCGCATCGGTATGCAGACCCTGGCCCGCTCCGGCATGAACCCGGGCGCCATGGCGGACTTCTTTGAAGCCCTGCAACGCAGCATGCGCTATTCCGGTGAACTGCCTCCCGAATTCCTGCTGACCCACCCGGTCACCGAATCCCGCATCACCGACGCCCGGGCCCGGGCTGCGCAGTTGCCAGCCACGCCTGCCAGCAACTCACTGGAGTTCGGACTGATGAAGATGCGCACCTCGGTCATGTTCGCCCGTGACACCTCGGCCACCATCAACGACCTGCTCAACCAGCGCAAATCCGGTACGGAATTTCTGGAAGTGAACGAGTACGGACTGGCCTGCGCCTATTCCAAGGCCAATCAACTGGATCAGGCACTGGCGACCATCAACGGCCTGTTGCTGCGGCGCCCGGATCGCATCACCTATATCGCCACCAAGGCCGAGATCCTGAACCAGAGCGGTCGCTACAAGGATGCGATCCAGTTGCTGGAATCCGCACTCAAATACAGCCCCGAAAACTACGTGCTCACCATCCATTACGCCAATGCGCTGATCAAAAGCAACCGGGCGGCCGACGCCGTGGATCTGCTGCGCTACCAGCTGACCCAGCACGATTCCTGGCCGTTACTGTGGAGCATGCTGGCGGAAGCCTATGGCAAGTCCGATGACCGGCTCGGTGTCTACCAGGCGCGCGCGGAATACTACTATCTGCACGGCCGCACGATGACGGCGCTGGAACAGCTGCAATACGCACTGCCGCTGGCAGAAAAGCAGTTTCAGGTGGCCGCCAAAATAAACGCCCGCATGGAGGAAATGCGGGCGTCCGAACTCGACATGCGACTGTAACGGTCAGGCGTTGCCTTTCACCGGCTTTTTGAGGGTGCGGGCGAAGTCCAGCATGCGGTTCAGCGGGATCATGGCCTGCTGGATCAGCGCCGGGTCCACTGTCACTTCGTTGCGATGGGTTTCCAGTTCCTGCGCCAGCACATCTAGGGTGTTCATCGCCATCCAGGGGCAATGGGCACAGGAGCGGCAGGTGGCGCCATTGCCGGCGGTGGGCGCCTCGATGAATGTCTTGCCCGGCGCCTGCTGCTGCATCTTGTAGAAAATGCCGCGATCCGTGGCGACGATAAAGGTGGGATTGGGCAGGTTTTTCGCGGCATTGATCAGCTGTGAAGTTGAACCCACCACGTCCGCCAGTTTCACCACTGCTTCCGGCGATTCCGGATGCACCAGGATCGCCGCCTCCGGATAAACCCGCTTCAAATCTTCCAGCGCCTTCGCCTTGAATTCCTCGTGCACGATGCAGGAGCCGTCCCACAACAACATGTCGGCACCGGTGACGCGCTGCACATAGGCACCCAGGTGCTTGTCCGGCGCCCAGATAATCTTCTTGCCCTGGCTGTGCAGGTGTTGCACCAGATCCACCGCAATACTGGACGTGACCACCCAATCCGCCCGCGACTTCACTGCAGCGGAAGTATTGGCGTAAACCACCACCTCGCGATCCGGATGCTGGTCGCAGAAAGCGGAAAATTCATCGATCGGACAGCCCAGGTCCAGCGAACAGGTGGCTTCCAGGGTGGGCATCAGCACGGTCTTTTCGGGGCTGAGAATCTTTGCCGTCTCGCCCATGAATTTTACGCCGGCCACGACCAGGGTTTTGGCGGGATGCTCCTTGCCGAAGCGGGCCATTTCCAGCGAGTCCGACACGCAACCGCCAGTCTCCTCCGCCAGGGCCTGCAGTTCAGGCGCAGTATAATAATGGGCCACCAGCACGGCGTTCTGGTCCTTCAGCATCTGCTTGATTCGGTCGCGGTACAGGGCCTGCTGCTGTTCATCCAGGACGGGGGGCGCGTGCAGCGTGTCCAGGTGATAGCGAACAAATTGGGAAACGGAATCAGTCATGGGGAAACCTCGGAACAGGCATAATCCTGGCATCGTTACCAGCGCATGCCACCGCTGCCCGGCGGCCATGCATTAAAGGCGGGCCATCATATCACACCGCTTTCACTGCGATGGCACTGCACAAATGATGGGGGCACCTGAAGCCCGTTTAAAGGGCGGTTCTGGCCACAGAATCGGCGGCTTCCGATTTACCTTTTGAATTTCATTCATTTAGATCCTGCGTGAATACTGCAATCGGCGCCACTACGGCTAGAATTGAAAGATCAATTGGGCTATTTTAGGTTCGCACGCCTCTGGACTCATGATGTCATAGCCCGCCAACGTCCAACACCGGCCCACACAAGACAAAGACGACGATGAAACTAGTGTTAACCGTCACCCAGTCGCCTGCCGACAACAATATCACCGGCCAGACGTTCAGTGTCGATGCCACCGGCGCGACTCTTGGCCGAGGCCCCGCCAACAGCTGGGTCTTGAATGATGGCGCGCGGATCGTATCCACGCACCATGCCAGCATTGGATTCCAGCAGGGCCAGTTTGTCCTGACCGATCACAGCACCAACGGCACCTATGTCAACAACGCCGTCGCCGCCCTGGGCCAGGGCAATTCAACACCATTGCAAAGCAACGATCTGATCCGCATCGGCAAATACGAATTGCGGGTGACCATCGTGAGCGACGCTCCCGCCGCACGCAACGCCATCCCCGACAGTTTTCTGGACGAGCTGTCGAACCGGCCGCCCAAACCGGCGGCACCACCCGGACCGGTGACACCGTCTGCACTGGATGATTTCGACAAATGGCTGGAACCCCAGTCCAGCGCAGCGGGGGCTGGACCCTCCTGGGGCGCGTCCAACATCGAATACGGCGTAACACCGGATGTCAGCGACGAAGTGGACCCGCTGGCCGCCATCGATCAGGCTTCGCGGGGATTGGCAGACCCGCTGTTCACCAATACGCTGCCGGACGACGATGGCAGTTGGTGGAAGGAAAGCCATTCCGACCATGCGCCCGCTATCAACCAGGCGTTTGAACCCGCTCGCGTGCAGAGACCGGCAGCGCCCGTGCCTCCCACAACTCCCGTTGTACCGTCCGGATTCGCGCCCCTGGAACCGGCCCTGGCTGACGGAGCCGACATCGACGCACTGCTCGGCCTGAGCACCCCGACCCAGCCCCAGCCATCGTTCGAACCGGCTGAGCCGTTTGCATCCGTTGCATCCGGCTGGGATGCAGCTCCCGCCAGGACCGAGCCCGCACCTGCCCGCCCGGAACCCGCACCATCCAGACCGGCACCCGCCCCCGTCACACCGGCGGTGGCACGCCCCGCGATTGCGGGAAGCGGCGGCGACAGTGCGCGCCAGCTGGCCGATCTGCTGGGGCTGGGCGCACTGACCCAGGAACAGCTGGACGCACTGTTGCCCGAAGCTGCAAGCATTTTGAAGGAATCCGTTGCCCGCCTGCTGGAAGGACTGCGGGCCCGCACCAGCATCAAAAACGAAATGCGCCTGGACCGCACGATGATCCAGCCGGTGGAAAACAATCCGCTCAAATTCGCCCTCACCGACAAGGATGCGTTGCGCTACCTGTTCTGCGCCGACAGCAACGCTTATCTGTCCGGCAGCCGCGCGGTGAAGGAAGCCTTCGACGACATCAATGATCACCAGATGGCCCTGCTGGCCGGCATGCGCAGTGCCTACGAATACATGCTGGCCCGCTTCGCGCCAGCCACCCTGGAAAGTGCCCTCGGCGACCCGCAATCGAAGTGGTTCCTGGGCAATAAAAAATCGCATCTGTGGGATGCGTACGAACAATATTTTGTTAAGCTTCAGCAGGATCCGGAAGAGAGCTTCAATGCGCTGTTCGGGCGGAAGTTTTCCAGCACCTACAGTGAACAGATCGATGAGATCAAGGCGCGGCGGCGCCGGAAAAGCTGACGGCAGGCACCACCGGATCTTCCCGTTTTCCACATACAGCGACGATGGACATCATGACCAAACGTTTCATGACGCAACACAAATGGCATTTCTCCGGCATTGTTATCGCCAGCCTGCTGGCACTGGTACTGACTGCGTGCGGCACCACCCGCAAGGCACTGGACCTTGAAACCACCGCCACCCTGAAAATCACCGCCACCGGTGACGTGAACCCCAATTCCGACGGCCGCGCCGCACCGATCGTCATCCAGATCATCAAGCTGCGGGACGCGCGCCAGTTTAAGCAGGAGGATTTCCTCAGCCTGTTCCAGGACGCCAAGGGCCGGCTGGGTAACGATTACATTGAAATGATCCGACTGAAAGAGCTAGCACCGGGCGAAAGCCGGGAAGAAAAGCTGAACCTGTCACCGGACGTGAAATTCATCGGCATCCTGGGCGAGTACATCCAGTACGACACGGCGCAGGCCAAGCTGGCGATCGAGATCGTGCCCCACAAGAACAACGAAGCGGACGTGCGGATCGAGCGTCTCAACATCCGTCTGGCGGACGAATAATACCGATTACGGCCCGCCCGCCCCGCCGGTAAAAATACCAGACCGGCCAGCGGGCGTTGAAACCTGCGCCTTACCTGCTGGAAAATTGTTTAAAGGCACTGCAAATCAAGCGTGCTCATTGGCCCAACCGGTTCAACCATCAAAACAACGGCATTGACGCCCATTCCCACCGGAGCCCCGAATGACAATCAGCAACAAGGTGGTCTGGTCTGAGGGATTGTTTTTACGCCCCCAGCACTTTCAGCAGCACGACCGCTACCTGGAACGCTATATCGACGGCCGCTGCGATGCCTTCGGCGGCTACGGCTGGGGCCTGCTGGAATGGTCGCTGGACACCGAACTTCTGAAGCTGGGCAAGATCGGCATCCGTCAGGCCCGGGGCGTGTTTCCGGACGGTACGCCCTTCAGCTTTCCCGACGCCGACGAACTGCCCCCCATCCTGCAGGTTCCCGAAAATACCAGTAACGAAATGGTGTATCTGTGCCTGCCACTGCGCCGCGCCGGCGCCGTGGAAGTCACCGAACCCGACAGCCAGCAGCGGCTGGCACGCTATGTCAAAGGCACGATCAACGTGCGCAACAACACGGCAGACAGCGCCGAGCCGGCAGAGCTGCAGGTGGGCAAACTGAATGTGCGGCTGAAGCTGGGGTCGGAGGATCTGAGTGGCTATGCCCGCATCGGAATCGCGCGCATCCAGGAATACATTGCGGACAAATCGGTGGCGATCGACGACGGCTATATTCCCCCGCTGCTGGATTGTGCCCAGTCTCCGGTGCTGGACAGCCTGCTCACCGAACTGCACGGCCTGCTGCATCACCGTGCCGAGGCGCTCAGCGGACGTCTGACCGACAGCGGCCGCTCCGGCTCTGCTGAAATTGCTGATTATCTGCTGCTGCAATCGCTTAACCGGATGGAGCCGCTGGTAGCTCACTTCAGCGCGCTGCATCGGTTGCATCCGCTGACCTGCTATACCGAACTGGTGCAGATGGCCGGTGAGCTGGCCACCTTCACCACCCGCACGAAAAGGCCGCCGGAATTTCCCAATTATCGCCATGAAGAATTGCAGCAGGTATTTCATGCAGTGTTCGTCAGCCTGCGTCAGTGCCTGAGCACCGTGCTGGAACAGACCGCTGTCGCGCTGGATCTGGCGGAACGCAAATACGGTATCCATGTGGCACCGATCAACGACCGCTCCATGATCAGCAAGTCCACTTTTGTGCTGGCCGTCAAAGCCGACATGCCGGGCAATCAGGTACGCAATATTTTCCCGACCCAGGTAAAAATCGCGCCGGTGGAACGCATCCGCGAATTCATCAACGCGCAACTGCCGGGCATTACGCTGCAGCCATTGCCGGTGGCACCGCGCCAGATTCCCTATCATGCCGGCTTCACCTATTTTGAACTGGATCGCTCCAGCGATCTGTGGAAGCTCATGGAAAGCTCCGGTGGATTTGCGATTCACCTGGGCGGCAACTTCCCGGGCCTGGCCATGGAACTCTGGACCATAAGGGACTGATACGATGGATCCGAACGACAAGACCGTTTTCACACCGGGCCAGCGGCAACCCAACCAGTCCGAAGCGGACCGGACCCTGTTCATTCCGACACCCGGTGCACGGCCAGCAGCAGCACCCACGCCACCGCCCGCCCAGGCCGCACCTTCTTACGCGCAGGCAGCGCCATTGCCTGCCAGCACGGAACTGCCGCAATTGCAGCAAGGTGTGAACCCGTTGATTACTGCGTCCGCCACCCTGCTGGCGGTGCTAAGCAAGCTGCGCAATACGCTGCAGCACGGTGACGTGGCAGGATTGCACCGGCAATTGGTGGATGAGATCAAACGCTTTGACGCGCGCCTGAAGCAGCAGAACAGCCGGCCGGAAATTGCATTGGCTGCACGCTATCAGTTGTGCTCGGCGCTGGACGAGGCGGTACTGAACACGCCCTGGGGCGCACAGGCCGGCTGGAGCCAGCGTTCGCTGCTGAGCCTGTTCCACAAGGAAACGTTTGGTGGCGAAAAATTCTTTGCGATTCTGGCCAAGATGCTGGAAGCGCCGGGCACCAATCTGGAAATCCTGGAGCTGAATTATCTGCTGCTGAGCCTGGGTTTCGAGGGCAAATACCGCATCGATCCCCGTGGCCGCGATCGCCTGGAATCCCTGCGCGACAATCTGTATTCCACCATTGAAAAACTGCGCGGGGATTTTCCGCTGGATCTGTCGCCGCGCGGTGATTCCGGTGTGAAGGTGAAGAAAGGTCTGGTGCATTATCTGCCGCTGTGGGTGGTGTCGGCGGTGGTGCTGGCGATTCTGCTGATG
>JBMOPR010000648.1:0-8574 GCA_049323075.1 Pseudomonadota bacterium | reverse complement strand
TACGATGACGGCGGTAATCAGCAGGCTTCGTTGCACGATGCGTCGTTTCGCCATGTCGAACGCGGCTTCCACGATGCCGTGAAATCGTTGCTTGTCGAGCGGCTGGTGGTTGTAGGCCTGCACGGTCCTGATATTGCCGAGAATCTCGCCCACATAGGCACCCACGTCGGCGACCTTGTCCTGGCTCTTGCTGGACAGATGGCGTACCCGCCGCCCGAAAAACAGGATCGGCGTGATCACCAGCGGCACGGAGATCATCACGATCACGGTCAGTTTGACGTTGGTGATGAACAGCCAGACGATGCCGCCCGCCATCAGGATCAGATTGCGCAGCGCCATGGAAATGGACGAACCCACCACGGATTGCAGCAGGGTGGTGTCGGCGGTGAGTCGCGACTGGATTTCCAGTGCGCGATTCTGCTCAAAGAAGCCCGGATGCAGATCGATCAGGTGGTTGAACACCTTGGCCCGGATATCCGCCACCACCCGCTCCCCCAGCCAGGTCACCCAGTAATGCCGGGCGAAGGTACCCACCGCCAGCGCTACCGCCAGTCCCATGAAGACCAGTACGTAGTGTGCAAGCCGGTCGGACGAAGCAGTGGCAATGCCCTGATCGATGAGCAGACGCAGCCCCTGGCCAATGGACAGCATGGCGGATGCGGTAAAGATCAGGGCTGTCAGTGAATAGACAATCTGGCGCCGGTAGGGCAGCAGGAAGGTGCTGGCCATGCGCGTGGCCTGCCATCGGTTGGTGTGCACGGGGAGGTGATCCTTGGGGGAGATTGACCGGAAAATCATTTTGCCCACTGGCGGTGATTTGTCCACTGCTTTGTGCCTGCTCCGGGTGAGCGCTTCATGACAATGGACCCCTCAAGGCGCCCTGTAGATAAGCCTGTTGATAATGCCATGCGGCTGCCATGAGAGTGGCATCGAACTGACATCGCATTTTTCTACTTTTGGATTGCCTGGTTGGGTGGGTGATGGCCCTGCCGCAGGGTCATCATCTTGATTTTCAAGGATTGAATGCAGATGCGGCTTGCCCGGGTAGCGGTGTGTCCCCGCTTTTGGCCGTCTGTCCTGTTGCAGACGGGTTACAGCAATCCGCAACTTTTGCGCGAATCATATGACAGGTTTGTTTCTGCGCATCCCCGAATAACTACTTGTTTTTGCGCCGAAAACTTAAAAAAACATTCATGAAACGTTCACCGATCGAGCACCGCGCTTCGTTATAGTGGCGACGTTTTGAAATTCGATCTCGCGAAAGGTTCCAGCACGCAAAGAAATGATTTTGGGGTGGATGACGGCGGAGCTTGATTTTCAAAACCTGCGGAAATTCTGTTTCCGCACCCAATCGGAGTCTTACAGATTTTTTTAATCATCGAGAGGAAATACAGATGAAATTGAAAGCACTTGCTGCCGCAGTTGCCCTGATGTCCACTGCCACTGTTGCCAACGCAGACTGGAACGACGGCAAAAACGCAGTTTCCGGCGCTGCTTCCGGTAACGGTGAACTGGTTCTGCTGGTATGGGATCAGGTTCTTGAAGTGTCGGTTGTTCAGGATCTGGGCGATTCCTACCTGAATTTCTATGACAACAGCCAGAACAGCGCGTTCACCTTCGATGCCAACCTGGATGCACTGTTCGCCAGCACTTTCGCCAATTCCAATGCGGCTGATATCCAGTGGTCGGTATTCGCCAACAGCGCCGGTTCCACTCTGTCGTCCAACCCGGAGCGTTACAAGAACGGCTTCATGGTTACTGTGAACGACGCAGAAGAAAACCCCACTGTTGACCGCAGCATTGCGTCCAACTTCAACGGTATTCAGACCAAAGTTGACACTACTATGAGCCCCGCTCTGAATAACGCGATGACTGGCACAGTTGCCGACAACAACGCCTTCTACGGTGATCTGGCCAATGGTCTGTATGCCGGTGACTCGACAGTGTATGGCAACAACATTCTGTCTACCTTCCCAGTCAATGTTGCTGCTGCTTCGAATGAATCCATGTACTTCTGGGCCTTTGAATCCACTTTCGCCGGTGGTGAAGACACCAAGTTCGCAGGCAAGTGGTCGCTGGATCTGGCCAGCGGCACTGTGAAGTACTCTGCTGTTCCGGTTCCTGCTGCTGTATGGCTGCTGGCTTCCGGCCTGCTGGGCCTGGGCGCTATTTCCCGCCGTCGCAAGGCGTAATCGCAGCCTGCTGCGAGGGAGCAGCCCTGGCTGCTCCCATTTGAACGCTTTTAATTTTCTGAAACGCAATCTGGAGCAATCCCATGAAACTGAACAAGCTGCACGCAGCGGTCGTCGCTGCAACTGCATTCGCCAGCACTGGCGCATTCGCCGGCCTGAACCTGAACGGTATCAATCCTGCGCTTCCTGCTGTCACTCCGGCCATGACGATCAATATCTCCGGCGCGACCGCATCCGACAAAGGCTTCAAGGATGTAATGGACAACCTGTGCGTAGCTGGCTCTCTGTCCATCTACACTGACACCTGCACCACCGGTTCCGATCCTGCCTGTGCAGGCTCGACACCCAAGCATCCGGGCAATGGTTACTCCGCGTACTTCTGTACGGTTGACCGTACCAAGGTCACTGGCTGGTCCGGTACCACCAACATCAACGTGCTGTTCCGCAAGCGTTCTGCCGGCGGCTCGGGCTGGGGTGTTCAGCCTGTTGCCAATGCAGCCCCGATCTCCATGATGGCGCTGAACCCCACCAACTGTAAGGTGACTGCAACGGCTGACGTTTACAAGTGCGGCAGCACCACTGAAAACGTAGTGGCCGACCTGGGCATTTCCGACGCCGAGCCGGCGCTGTTCAAATCCCCGAACGTCCCTGCCGGATTCTCTTCCATCACCAACGCCCAGATTGCCAACCTGGACGTCAAGACCATTGCGGCCCTGACGTTCGGTATTCCGGTGACCAACGCGCTGTACGGCGCACTGCAGGCAGCCCAGGGTCTGGACACTGACCTGGATGGCGACAACATCGTGGAAGGCACCAGCGAAACCGCGACCCAGGCCCAGATTCTGGCCAACATGCCGTCGGTGAGCGATGACCAGATCGGCGCGTTGCTGAAAGGCTCCATCGGCACCTGGGACTCCGTTTCCTACGGCGGTACTGACCTGGTGACCGCAGCTGCCAATGCCGGTCTGCCGGTTCCTGCCAACACCTCCGTCACCATCTGCCGCCGTGTGGACGGTTCCGGTACCCAGGCCGTGGCCAACGCCATGTTCCTGAACGTGCCTTGTAATGCGGACGCCGGTCAGGCTGCAGCAGACAACACCATCTGCCACAGCGACAAGGGCGCGCAGAACCTGGCGGAAGCCGATTGCACTGCCGGCGGTGCCTGGGCACGTTATGCTGACCAGCGCGGCCTGCCGGCTGGTGAAGCGGTTGTGTTCGAGAACAGCGGCTCTGGCGACGTTGAATTCTGTCTGAGCGATCTGCAGGACATTGGTACCTGGGCTCTGGGCATCCAGTCTCTGGAAAAAACCAGCACCAAGTACAGCTACCTGAAAATCAACGGTGCAGCCCCGACCCTGCAGAACGTTGCCACCGGCAACTACCTGGACTGGGCTTCCAGCACCATGCAGTACCGCAAGGCGCTGACCGCCGGTATACCCGCTCCTACCGGCAACGCCAAGCGCATCATGGACCAGCTGCGGGTGGACTTCGCCAAGCCGGCCGTGCTGAAGCCGCTGAACGACACCTTCGGTTCCGCGTTCGGTCCGGTGGGCTGGTTGTCCGCTTCCGCCACCCCGGTTCTGCCGTTCAACCCGAACCTGCCGGTCATGCAGTTCACCCGCGGCGCCAGCGGTATGTCTACCTGTAACGCCCAGGTTGCCCGCGGCACCTTCGACATGAAGAAGCAATAATCTGGCAGTCTAACTGTCATATTGGCGCAGTAAAGTTGGCCAGCCCTGCAATGGGGCTGGCCTTTTTCGTTTTTGTCATTTGCAAAAATCAATTTCAACCAATCCTGGGGGATGGGGCTTGAAGCGTTCGATCGCCGTTGTCTGCGTGGGTGCGCTGATGTGCGCAAAAGTGGTGGCTGAAGAAGTAGCGCCGGCCAATGCGCCGGTGGCAGTGCCCAGTCAAAAAGAGGTCGTGCAGCCGCGGTTTGCCGTCTGGGAATTTCGCGTCAAGGGCAACACGCTGTTGCAGCAGACCGCCGTCGAACTGACGCTGACACCTTATCTGGGGCCGGACCAGACGTTTGAAACCATCCAGGAAGCGGCCAGCAAGCTGGAACGCAGTTATCGCGATGCGGGGTACCCCACCGTGCTGGTGAATATTCCGGAGCAGGACGTGGTGGGTGGCGTGGTGATGCTGGAGGTGGTGGAAGGAAAAGTGTCGCGGGTGCGGGTGAGCGGGTCGCGCTATTTCCTGCCCAGCGAGATCAAGCAGGAAGTGGGGTCGTTGCAGCAGGGCCAGCCGATGCATGTCCCCAGTTTTCAGGCCGATATGAACCGGGTGAACAGCGCGTCCGGAGATCTGCGGGTGACACCGGTGCTGAAGCCAGGCAGCACGCCGGGCACGGTGGAAGTGGATCTGCGGGTGAAGGATGAATTGCCGCTGCACGGTTCGCTGGAAGTGAACAACCATAATTCCCTGGATACAACCAAACTGCGCACATCCGCCAGCATCAGCTACGACAATCTGTGGCAGAAGCATCACAGCATTTCGCTGCAGACGCAGAATTCGCCGGAGGAACCGGATGAATCCCGCGTACTGGCGGGCACCTACATTTTTCCGGTGGTGGACGATGTCAGCCGGGTCGTGTTTTATGCGGTGAGCTCTGAAAGCGACGTGTCGACTCTTACGGATCTTACCGTGGTCGGCAGCGGAGAAATTTACGGTACGCGGCTGGTGCGCGCCCTCGATTCCAGCCCTGGTTATGTGCATTCGCTGTCGCTGGGCTTTGATCTGAAGGACTTCGATGAGAGCGTGAATCTGGTGGGTGCCGATACGGATTCCACGCCCATCAAATACAGCCTTTTCACTGCCATGTATAACGGCAGTTTCCTGCGTGATGATTCCACTACCCGCGTGGGTTTCAGCGTGACCAATGGCCTGCGCGATTTTCTGGGGGGCGGTGACGCCGAGGAGTTCCAGAACAAGCGCTATTACAGCCATCCCAACTTCTTTTACGTGCAAGGCAATTTCAAACACCAGCAACGCTTCGAAAATGACTGGCGCCTGAACGGCCGCAGCAAGATCCAG
Source organism: Pseudomonadota bacterium (assembly GCA_049323075.1). GTDB lineage: Bacteria > Pseudomonadota > Gammaproteobacteria > Pseudomonadales > Ketobacteraceae > Ch67. Next base: position 3,343 of record JBMOPR010000648.1, on the reverse strand, counting down.
ATTGCGGATTCAGCCTTGATCAGCAATGAGCAACTGAGTGCAGGTGGCGCGGCCAGTGTGCGTGGCTACTACGAATCGCAGGACACCGGCGATCACGGCGTGGTGGCATCGGCGGATGTGGAAACACCGGACATTCTGGACACCAAATCCTCTGAGTTGAGAATGCGTGCCTTCGTCGATGGCGCCTGGCTGCAGATGAAGGATGCGCTGTCGACCGATGATCAGGGCGACAACCGCCGGGTTGAAACCGAGGACACACTGTTGAGTGCGGGGTTGGGCACGGATTTCAGCATGGGCAAATATCTGTTTTTTACACTGGATCTGGGGGTTGCCCTGAGGGAAGCCGTGGATATCGAAGAAGGTGATCTGCGGTCGCACGCGTCCCTGGTGCTGGAGTTCTGAGTCGCGGCTTTTACGACTTTATTGTGACTTTGTTACGACTGGATTTTGCGGTTGGGCCGCCCGGCCGGTTACATCAAACCGTCATATATCGTTAACAGGATCGTGTGAGAATCGCGCGACTCAAGCAGGTACCCGGGGGAGCTGGTGAAAGAACGTCCTGATGTGATCAATGGTTTGCGGCAGACAGGTGTATACAGTCTGATTTCGCTGCTGGCGTGGCAACCCATTCTGGTGCGCGCCGATGTTGCTCCAACGGAACTGCCGAAGGCCAATGTGGACTGGGTCAGCCAGGGTGCCGCCACGCGGGTGGAAACGGCCACCGACATGACGGTGAAGCAGATTTCCGACCGCGTTTCTTTGCAGTGGGACACGTTCAATATCGGAGACAAAGCGTCGGTCAAGTTCGATCAGCCCAACAGCAGTTCCATTGCATTGAATCGGGTGCAGGGTGGTTCGGGTTCGCGTATCAATGGCAAGCTGTCGGCCAATGGCATCATCTATATAGTCGATAGCAATGGTGTGATCTTTGGCAGGAATTCCATCGTGGAAGTGGCTTCGCTGGTTGCGACGGCGCTGAATGTCGATGAAGACCTGATCATGAACGAATCCTTCGTCAAGGCCATCAACGACGGCAAGGCCGCGTTCGAAGGCGGCGCTGGCGAGAATGCGGCGATCGTGCTGGAAGGCAGCATCGATGGTATGGAAGGTGCGCGCATCATTACCGGCGAAGGTGGCAGTGTATTTCTGTTTGCGCCCCGGGTGGAAACGCAGAACGGATCGTCGATCACCACGCCCGGCGGCCAGACCATTCTGGCGGCAGCAAAGGATCAGGTATATCTGGCGGCATCGCAGGATCCCGATCTGCGCGGCTTGCTGGTGGAGGTGAATGAGGGTGGTGACATCGATCACGCCGGCAAGATTGTGGCGGACCGGGGCAACATCACGCTGGCCGCACTGAATATCGACCAACGCGGCCAGTTGAAGGCCACCACCAGCGTGAATGCGAACGGTACCATCCGGCTGCTGGCGCGGGACACGGTCAACTCTATCGGTGCCCTGGACGATAGTACTCTGCAGAATCAGTTGCTGGCCGGTGTGCTGATGGCAGACGGCGAAGTGGATTCCGACATGAAGGCGTTCGATGCCAAGTACGCGAAATCCTCCAGGGCCGGCCGGGTGACACTGCACGAAGGCAGTGTGACGGAAGTGGTGCCGGAAAGCAGTTCGAAAACGTCTGCCGACAGCAATGTGCAACCGGTGTCGTTTGTTGAAGTGATGGGCAAGGCCATTGAGGTGAAAGACCGCGCCAGCATTACCAGTCGTGGCGGTGTGGTCTCGCTGGTGGCTACAGAGAAGCCCGATGATCCCATGGCGGTGGGAACCCCCGAAAACGACGCCAGTGTCGTTCTGCATTCGGGCAGCAGGATCGATGTTTCCGGCATGGACACCGCAGTGGTGGCCATGGAACGCAATTCGCTGGAAATTGAATTGCGTGGCGACGAGCTGAAAGATTCGCCGCTGCAGCGCAACGATGCCGACATTCGGGGCGAGACCGCCTTTGTCGATATTCGCGATACCGACGATATTGAATTCGCCGACATTTCGGCCTACCTGGCCAAGATAGAGCGCACGGTGGATGAGCGCCTGAGCGCCGGTGGCAAGGTCAACGTCTATAGTGAAGGCAACGTTGATTTCCAGCAGGGCGCGCAGGTGGATGTGTCCGGCGGCGCCGTTCATTACAAGTCCGGCTATGTACTGGAAAGCCAGCTGGTGGATAACGGCAATCTGGTCTACATCAGCGATGCCGATCCCAATGTCAATTATGACGCCGTTATCAGCGGCAATGAGCGTTACAACGCCCGCTGGAACGTGGTGGAGAAAATAAAATCCTCCAGCGTAGGTGCGGGCAAGGGAACCTTTGTCAAAGGCTATGTTGAAGGCAAGGACGCCGGTTCCTTTAACATCAAGTCCCGTGCCGCAGATTACGGTGGCACGGTGACTGCCGATACCGTCAGCGGACCGTATCAGCGCACCGGCAGCAATCAGGTGTCAGGCGGCAAGATCGATCTGGACCTGAGTCATTTTGACTTCAGCCAGCAAGCTATTGCGCTGGTGGCAGAAAGTGAGTACCAGCAGTATCTGCGGGACAAGCTGGCGGGCACGGCCGATGCCGGCACTACCACAATTTCCGTGGAGCGGTTTGCCGGTTCGGCCGACAGTCTTTCCATCAAAACCCGCAATGATCTGTCACTGGCAGAGGGTACGGCTCTGACGCTGGATGGCAACGGCGCGCTCGACCTCAAGGGAGGCGATGTCAGCATTCAGGGAGACATTACCAATCGGGCTGGCGCTGTTGCGATTGCGGCAGCGGAATTCCAGAGCTCCAACACGACCAGCGTGCACACACTGTCGGTGGGCGCTGATGTCACCATCGATACCGGCGGCGCCTGGATCAATGATAATCCCTTGCTGGGTGCCAATCTGAATGCGCCGGTGAACATGGATGCCGGTGCCATCAAGTTGACCTCGGATGGTTCGGTGCAGGTGGCGCAGGGTGCAAATCTGCTGGCCAACGGCGGCGCCTGGCTGAATGCCAAAGGCAAGTTGCAGGGCGGCAAGGGTGGTGACGTTACCGTGAGCGCCAGCCGGTTTGAATACGGCGGCACACTGGAATACAGCGGTAACGCGTCCAGCCATTCACTGGAGCAGGGCGGTAAATTGACGCTGGCTGGCGCCGGATTCCATATTGGGCCCCCTGCGCCGGGCGTGAACGACAACGCACCCGGGGTGATTCAGCTGGCAGCCGACGAGTTGCGTGCCGGCGGTTTCAGCAAGCTTGTGCTGGACGCCGGCTTGAACGGCATTGACGTTGCCGATGGCACCCGCATCGATCTGGTTGGCGAACAGTTCCGCATGCGTGAGGGCAATTACCGCACCGTGG
>JBMOPR010000647.1:0-8586 GCA_049323075.1 Pseudomonadota bacterium | reverse complement strand
CCGGACACGATCAGCGGCTTTTTCGCGCCCTGCAGCGCATCGGCAATTTTCTGCGCCCGTTGCAGCAGGGCGGCGTCGGCGCCTTCAACCGCCGGCGCATCGGCATTGATGGCGTGCGCCACCGCAAAGCCAAGGCGGGCGATATCTTCCGGCGAACCGTGGAAATGGTCGGCGCCGATGTCGTCCAGACGGGTGGCGGACAGCGACGCGATGAATACCGGGCTCAATTCGCGCTGGCCAATGTTCTGGATCGCTTCGGCCTGCCACTCGAACACCTTGCGCTCGGCGGCCATCTGGCGCGCTTTGTTCTTCGCTGCCTGACGCAGGGCCAGGGCGATGCGTGGTGCAGTCTGGGTGACATCCTCGCCCAGCACCAGCACGGCGTCGTATTTTTCCATGTCGCGCAGGGACGGGGTTTTCACCGGACCTTCCCGCAGGATTTTCACCGTGGTTTTCAGCAGCTGGTTTTCAATGCCGTTCACGCCGCTGAAGAAATTGCCTGCACCCACCAGGGATTGCAGCGCGAAGTTGCTCTCCAGGCTGGCGCGGGGCGAGCCGATACCGATCACCCGCTTGCTGCCCCGCAGGGCTGCCAGGGCGGCATCCAGGGCCTGATCCTGGGTCAGGTTTATCCAGGCCTGGCCGCTTTTCTGCTGCGGCTGGCGCGGACGGTCGGAACGGTTCACATAGCCGTAACCGAAGCGGCCACGGTCGCACAGGAAATAGTGGTTGATGGTGCCGTTGTAGCGGTTCTCGATGCGGCGCAGTTCGCCGTAGCGTTCACCCGGGCTGGTGTTGCAGCCGACGCTGCACTGCTGGCACACGCTGGGGGCAAACTGCATGTCCCACTTGCGGTTGTAGCGGGCGGAATGGGTTTTGTCGGTGAACACGCCAGTGGGGCAGACTTCCACAAGGTTGCCGGAGAATTCGCTTTCCAGCACGCCGTCTTTTTCGCGGCCGAAATAGACGTTGTCGTGGGCGCCGTACACACCCAGATCTTCGCCGCCGGCGTAATCCTTGTAGTAGCGCACGCAGCGATAGCAGGCGATGCAGCGGTTCATCTCGTGGCTGACGAACGGGCCCAGATCCTGGTTCTGGTGCGTGCGTTTGTTGAAGCGGTAGCGGCGGGTGGCGTGACCGGTCATCACTGTCATGTCCTGCAGATGGCAGGCGCCGCCTTCCTCGCACACCGGGCAGTCGTGGGGGTGGTTCACCATCAGCCATTCCACCACGCTTTCACGGAAGGCTTTGGCTTCGTCGTCAGTCACCGAAATGATCGTGCCGTCGGTGGACGGCGTCATGCAGGACATCACCAGACGGCCGCGTTTGTCGTCGGCGTTGGCGTACTGCTTCACCGCGCACTGACGGCAGGCGCCAACGCTGCCCAGGGCCGGGTGCCAGCAAAAATAGGGGATGTCGAGACCCAGCGACAGACACGCCTGCAGCAGGTTGTCTGTGCCATCGACCTCAAACTGTTTGCCATCTACATGTATGGTGGCCATGCGTTACTTACCCGTAATTTGCGGGCTTGCCACAGGGGCAATGCCTTGTTCGAAAGCAGGACGGAAATACTTGATCGCGCTCTGCAGCGGCTCGACGGCGCCGGGTGCGTGGGCGCAGAAGGTTTTGCCGGGTGCGAGATTGCGCGTCATCTGCTGCAGGAATTCGATGTCGCCGGACTGGCCCTTGCCATCTTCAATGGCCTGCAGCACTTTCACGATCCAGGGCAGGCCGTCGCGACAGGGTGTGCACCAGCCGCAGGATTCCCGCGCAAAAAACTGTTCCAGATTGCGCACCACCGACACCATGTTCTGTTTGTTGTCGATGACCGCGATCAGGCCGGTGCCCATGCGGCTGCCGGCTTTCATGATGGTGTCGTAATCCATCGCCAGATCCAGATGTTCCGGCATCAAAAAGTCGGTGGACGCACCGCCCGGCAGCCAGGCCATCAGTTCCAGGCCGTCCTGCATGCCGCCGCCGTGGGTGTACAGCAGTTCGCGGCAGGTGGTGCCGATGGGCAGTTCCCACAAACCGGTGGTTTTGGCCTTGCCGGAAATACCGTACAGCTTGGTGCCGGCGTCGGGCGATTTGCCTTGCGACAGGCCCTTGAACCACTCCGCGCCGCGCAGCAGGATCGCAGGCACGTTGTTGAGGGATTCCACATTATTGACGATGGTGGGCTTGCCCCACAGACCGGCGATCTGCGGGAACGGCGGCTTGGCACGCGGGTTGGCACGGCGGCCTTCCAGCGAGTTGATCAGCGCGGTTTCCTCGCCGCAGATGTAGCGGCCGGCACCGGTGTGCACGTGCAGATCCATGCTCCAGCCGGAGCCCAGAATATTGTTCCCCACATAGCCGGCGGCTTCTGCTTCATGAATCGCGTTGTTCAGCCGCTCCGCCGCCACGGTGTATTCACCGCGCAGGAAGATGTAGGCGCGGGTGGCCTGGATCGCATAACCGGCGACGACCATGGCTTCCACCAACTGATGGGGCAGTTCTTCCATCAGCATGCGGTCCTTGAACGTGCCCGGTTCCATTTCGTCGGCGTTGCAGACCAGATATTTGGGGCCGGCGTTGGGCCCCATCGGAATCAGCGACCATTTCACGCCAGTGGGAAAACCCGCGCCGCCACGGCCGCGCAGGTTGGAATCCTTCACCACTTTCTGCACATCGGCGGGGGCCATCTGCACCGCTTTTTTCAGCGCGGCGTAGCCTTCCATCGATTCGTAGGTTCTCAGGTCCAGCACCGCCTTGCCGGCCTGACTGTAGCGCCAGGTGAGCGGGTGGGTTTCAGGACCGATATGGGTAAGGCCTAGATTCACATTGGAGCTCATTGGTATTGCTCCAGCAGTTGGTCGAGGGTTTCGACGCTGATGTTGAAATGGGTGTTGTCGTTGACCATCAGCACCGGGCCGCGGTCGCAGGCGCCCAGGCAGCAGATCGGCAGCAGGGTGAAGCGGCCGTCGGCAGTGGTCTGGCCGGGTTTGATGCCCAGTTTGCTTTGCAGCTGGCCGTAAATCTGGTCGAAGCCCATCAGGAAGCAGCTGATGCTGTCGCACACGGCGATCACATGGCGGCCCACCGGCTGGCGGTAGATGCGGTTATAGAAGGTGGCGACACCTTCCACATCGGAACCCGGAATATTGAGCAGTTTGCCGATCACGGCAATGGCACCATCCGGCACCCAGCCGTGACGACGCTGCACAATCTTCAGCGCGTCGATGCTGGCCGCGCGCGAATCGTCGTAGTGCGCGATGGCGTGGAGGATTTCGTCGCGGTCTTCCGCCGCCATTTCGTAAACCTGGCCGCGGTCGGTGACGATGAGTTTGCTGGGTGTGGGATTAACGGTCGACATCTGCCATCACAAAGTCAATGCTTGCCAGGTAAGCGATCAGGTCAGGAACCATACTGCCCCGGATCACCGACGGAATCTGTTGCAGGTGCGCGAAACTCGGCGTGCGAATCCGCGTACGGTAACTCATGGTGCTGCGGTCACTGAACAGGTAATAGCTGTTGATACCCTTGGTCGCCTCGATCATCTGGCAGGATTCACCCGCCGGGATCACCGGCCCCCAGGTGACGCTGAGGAAGTGGGTGATCAGGGTTTCGATATCCTGCAGGGTGCGCTCTTTCGGCGGCGGACAGGTCAGCGGGTGGTCGGCCTTGTAGGGGCCGGCCGGCATGTTGTCCAGGCACTGACGGATGATACGCAGGCTCTGGCGCATTTCATTGATCCGCACCATGCAGCGGTCGTAGGCATCGCCGTTGTGATAGACGGGCACGTCGAAGTCGAAGTTCTCGTAGCCGGAATACGGGCGGGCCTTGCGCAGGTCGTAATTGACGCCGGTGGCGCGCAGACCTGGACCTGTCACACCCCATTCCAGCGCTTCCTTGGTGTTGTACTGGGCCACGCCCACGGTGCGGCTGCGCAGGATGCCGTTTCTCAGGCCGGCCTTTTCATAGTCGTCCAGACGCTTGGGCAGCCAGTCGACAAAGGTGCGGACCAGCTTGTCCCAACCATTGGGCAGATCCTGCGCCACACCGCCGATGCGGTACCAGGCCGGGTGCATGCGGAAGCCGGTGATGGCCTCGATCACGTCATAGGCTTTCTGGCGATCGGTGAAGGCGAAGAAAATGGGTGTGATCGCACCCACGTCCACGATGAAAGTGCCCAGGAACAGCAGGTGGCTGGTGATACGGAACATTTCCGCCATCATTACCCGGATCACTTTCACCCGGTCGGGCACTTCGATGCCGGCCAGTTTTTCCACCGCCAGTACATAAGGCAGGTTGTTCATCACGCCGCCCAGATAGTCGATCCGGTCGGTGTAGGGAATATAGCTGTGCCAGGACTGGCGCTCGGCCATCTTCTCGGCGCCACGGTGGTGGTAGCCGATATCGGGTACGCAGTCGACGATCTCTTCACCGTCCAGCTGCAGGATGATGCGGAAGGCACCGTGGGCGCTGGGGTGGTTGGGGCCCAGGTTGAGGAACATGTAGTCCTCGTCGCGGGCGCTGCGCTTCATGCCCCATTCTTCCGGATTGAAGCGCAGGGCTTCCTGGGCTTCATCCTGACGGGCGATGTCCAGAATGAACGGATCGAATTCGGTGGCGCGGGCCGGATAGTCCTTGCGCAGGGGGTGACCCTTCCAGTAACGCGGCATCAGCAGGCGGAACAGGTGGGGGTGACCCTGGAAGTGAATGCCAAACAGATCAAACACTTCGCGCTCGTACCAGTCGGCGTTGGGCCAGATCTCGCGCACGGACGGAATGTTCAGATCGCCTTCGGACAGGGCGACCTTGATGCGCACATCGCTGTTCCGTTCCAGCGACAATAGATGATAGAAGACAGTGAAGTCGGACGCGGGCTGGCCTTCGCGCAGGTTGCGCAGGCGCTCGTCCACCGCGCTCAGGTCATACAGCATGACGTAAGGACGGGGCAGATTGCGCAGGTAGCGCAGCACGTCCACCAGTTGCGAGCGCGCCACCCATACGGTGGGCAGGCCGTCGCGGGTCGCCTGGAACGTCAGCGCGTTGTCGCCGAAACGGGCATAAAGCTCCCGCACGACCTCGTGATCGCTGCCGGGTGCCGGATTGGGTGTGGTTGCGGGCTCAGCCATGTATCGCTTGCATCCTACCGTCTTTGAATGAAAACCGACTGTTAAACGTCGTCGGGGCTGCGCAGGTTGGTCACGCTGATGCGTTGGTCGTGCCGCTCTTCCCTGGTGGACGGCATGTCAGGGCGGTAAACGCCCTGATCACCCACCACCCAGGACAGCGGACGCCGCTCCTTGCCAATCGAGTCCTGCAACAGCATCAGGGCCTGAATGAAGGCTTCGGGGCGCGGCGGGCAGCCGGGAATATAGACGTCCACGGGCAGGAACTTGTCGACGCCCTGGACGACGGAATAGATGTCATACATGCCGCCGGAGTTGGCGCAGGCACCCATGGAGATGACCCATTTGGGTTCCAGCATCTGTTCATACAGGCGCTGAACCACGGGCGCCATTTTGATGAAGCAGGTGCCGGCCACCACCATCACGTCGGCCTGACGGGGTGATGCGCGGATGACTTCGGAACCGAAGCGGGCAAGGTCGTGGGGGGTGGTGAGGGAGGTGGCCATCTCCACATAACAGCAGGACAGGCCAAAGTTGTACGGCCAGAGGGAGTTCTTGCGGCTCCAGTTGACGCCGTTATGCACTAGCTCTTCGAGCTTGCCCATGAAGATGTTCTTGTGAACCTGGTCTTCCAGCGGGTCGTTGACTGTTTCCTTGGTTTCCAATGGATAACGGTCGTGCGGCCCTTCCGGATTAACACGGGTCAAGGTGTACTTCATAAGCGGGTGCCTCGCTCAGGAGTGCGGTTATTCGCTGGTCTTCGCTCGACGCCGACGTCCTTCAGGCGCCCATTCCAGCGCGCCCAATCGCCATATGTACACAAGCCCAACCAGGAGTACCGCAACAAAGATAGAAACTTCGATGAAACCGGTCCAGCCTGCCTCTCTTACGCAGACGGCCCAGGCGTAGAGGTACAGTGCCTCTACGTCAAAAATCACGAAAAACATGGCGATGAGGTAAAACTTGGCAGACAGCCGCATGCGGGCGCCGCCCATGGACACCACGCCGGATTCAAAGGGATCGTTCTTGGCGCGGCCCCAGTTGCGCCCCCCCAGCCACACCGGTACGAACAGCATGAAACAGCAAATGACCGCGATCCCTATGAGGAAGGCTCCAAGTGACCAGTGCTGTGTGACGAATTCGGTGGGGGACACGGGACGCTCAATTTCCTGCGATTCTTACGGGAACCCATGCTGTCCATATCCGTCCTGCATCCTGACGCTAACTGAGCGGATTTCAGGCGGAAAACAATGGCAGCGACCTTGGCTAAAATGGCAGCAGATTATATACACCAGAAAATAAAATGCACCAGCAAATTACGACTTTTCCGCTGGCCCACTAATGCTAGTCGGCTGCCCTTCGACAGGCAAACATAAGTCGTTTATCTGCCTGCAAAGAACCGGGGTTAACCCGTTCGGGATAGCCTTCCTGAGACCTGCCAGAGAGGGGGGTGGGGATGTTTGCGCATCGGTGTCCGGACCCGAGGGCCTGGAAGTGAGTCCGCGGTGCCGGGGCAGCGTGGTCCTGCCTCTATAAAAGGTGATGGTTATAAAAGGTGGGCCTGTCCAGAGAGGGTACCTGCCTCTGGCTGTGGCTGGCGGCGGGTGCCCTCAGGCTGGTCGACGGCGTTGGGCGTCTCTCGCCGTGTTGGAGCATTTTGCACCACAGGCGACCAGGTGCACCGCAATTTTGCCTCTTTTTGGCGAGCTGGCCTTCGCCTCAAGTCGCGCCAACTCGGCGCATTTGAGGCAGGCTGCTATTTTTTTTGCGCCATCGAAGTGCCTTCACCCTGAAATTCACGGTGTAGCCGGAAAAAAATTGCTTGGCATGCTTCTTGATATCGACTGGGTACGGGCACGTTAACCAAGACGAGGATGTACATGAAAGCGCACCGTTCAAAATTCCGCATTTCACGCAACTGGATCAAGAAGACTGCGGCAGCCGTTTCTGCTGCAACCGCAATGCTGTTGAGCAGCGGTGCAAATGCTGTTGGTGATCCGGAAAAATGGGAACTCAAATTTGGTTTCATCAAGCTCACCGATATGGTGCCGCTGGCCATCGCGTACGAGAAAGGCTATTTCGAAGATGAAGGCCTTTATGTAACGCTGGAAGCGCAGGCGAACTGGAAAGTGTTGTTTGACCGCGTTGTTTCCGGTGAGCTGGATGGTGCGCACATGCTGGCGGCAATGCCGGTGGGTGCTGCAACCGGCGTGATTACCAAGGCGGAAGTGATCAGCCCGTTCACACTTTCTTTCAACGGTGCAGCGATCACGGTGTCGAATTCCGTGTGGGAAGAAATGAAAAAATCCGTGCCGCAGGAAGGCGGCAAACCGGTGCATCCCATCAGCGCATCGGCACTGAAGCCCGTGCTGGAGTCGTATAAAAAAGCCGGCAAGAATTTCAACCTGGGCATGACCTTCCCGGTGGGCACACACAACTATCTGGAACGTTACTGGCTGGCGGCCGGCGGTATCAACCCCGGTTTGTATGCGCCGGAAAAAGGTGACAACAGTGGTTCGATTGGCGCGGAAGCACTGCTGTCGGTCGTGCCGCCTCCGCAGATGGTGCCCACCATGGAAGCCGGTACCACTGTTGGTTATTGCGTGGGTGAACCCTGGAACCAGCAGGCCGTAACCAAAGGCCTGGGCGTGCCGGTGATGACCAGCGAAAACATCTGGACCGATGGCGCTGACAAAGTATTCGGTGTCACCAAAGCCTTCTACGACAAAAACCCCAACACCACCATTCGTACTGTAAAAGCGCTGATCCGTGCATCGGCCTGGCTGGATGCAAACAACAACGCCAATCGCCCCGAAGCGGTGAAAATCATTTCCCGTCCGGTGTATGTTGGCGCGGATGAAAAAGTTATCGCCAACAGCATGACGGGCACGTTTGAATTCGAGAAAGGCGATGTGCGTCCGATCCCCGACTTCAACAAGTTTTTCCGCGGCCAGTACGGCATTCCCTACTACTCCGATGCAATCTGGTGGATGACGCAGATGCGCCGCTGGGGCCATATCAGCGAGCAGAAGCCGGACAGCTGGTACATGGATATCGCGAAAAAAGCCTACCGTCCTGACATCTATGCACTGGCGGCGAAAGAACTGATCGAGGAAGGCAAGATGAAAGCCAGCGATTTCCCCGATCTGGCAACCGCCACCTTCATCAAGCCACCACAGAAAGGCCCGCTGGATGGCATCGAGTATGACGGCAGCAAACCCAACGCCTACATCGACAGCTTCACCATCGGTTTGAAAGGCGCAGAAAAACCCTGATCTCGAGCGTTGGCGCGCGGCTGGCAGAGTCTTGCCAGCCGCGCATCAAGACCCACCTTCACGGAGGTATGTTCCATGGCTGTATCCATCCCAAGCATCAAATTTGCGGGCCTGCCTGCAACCAGTTTCGGTTCGCTGGCAGAAAAAATCCTGCGGGTGGCCGGTTTGCCGCTGGCGGGCATCGCCGTGTTCCT
>JBMOPR010000646.1:1452-8663 GCA_049323075.1 Pseudomonadota bacterium | reverse complement strand
CGATAGGTCTGCCGATCGGCACGGTATGCCGAACATCCTGCGCCGTGCGCATCGGATAGCAGCAGGTGAAGGTGGTATTTTCCGTTGGGCCGTATCCGTTGATCAGCGTGGTGCCCGGATTCAGGTCCAGCACCTTGCGCACCATCTTCGGCGACAGCACATCGCCACCCGCCAGCAACTGGCGGACCGGCTTCAGCTGTTCAACATGGTATTCCGCAAACAGATGGAACAGCGCTGCGGTCAGCCAGGCAGCATTCACCTCACCCTGGGCAATGACCGCACCCAGATCCTCCGCCGACAGCTGGCCCGGCTGCGCCACCACAATGCGGCCGCCATTCAGCAGAGGGCCCCAGATTTCCAGCGTCGCCGCATCGAACGAAATCGGCGCGTACTGCAGGAACGCCACGGAATCGTCCAGCTTCATGAAATTGGTGTTGCGCACCAGCCGCACGATATTGCGGTGCGTCACTTCGATGCCTTTGGGCTTGCCGGTGGAACCGGAGGTGTACATCACGTACGCCGGCGCCAGCGGCCCCACCCGCACACCCGGATCGGGGCACGGCGCGGTCTGGTGTCGCAGCAGGTTCAGGTCGATGATGTTGTCCGCCACCACCGGCAGATTCGCGGTCAGGTGCGGATGCGCGATAACAATCTGCGCAGCGGTATCGTCCAGCATGTAGTGCAGACGGTCCTGCGGATAGGACGGATCGAGCGGCACATACGCCGCACCGGCCTTCAGAATTCCCAGCACAGCGGCAATGGTTTCCAGGCTGCGCTCGGCACACAGGCCCACGCGCTGACCGGGCTTCACACCTTTTTCAATCAGCCACAAGGCCACATGGTTGGCCTGCCGGTCCAGTTGCGCGTAGGTGAGTTTGTCGCTGCCCAGCTGCACCGCAGTGCGGTCGGCAAACTGCTGCACCTGGCGGTTGAACACCTCCACCACGTCGGCATCGCGCTCGTACTCACTGCGGGTATTGTTCCAGTCCACCAGGATCTGCTGGCGTTCCTGCGCAGTCAGATAATCAAAATCGTCGATAGCGCCCGATGGATTGGCCGCCACCGCCTTCAGCACATTCTGGAAGTGGGTGATCATGCGCTGGATGGTGCGCGCCTCGAACAGATCGGTGCGGAATTCCCAATCCCCCAGCAGGCAGCCCTTCTCTTCCCGCATGTTGATGGTGATGTCGAATTTCGAGGTTTCCGATTCTTCCGGCAGCAACTCGATATTCAGGCCCGGCAGCGCCAGCGCGCTGGTGGTGGTCGCGTTCTGCAGCACGAACATGACCTGGAACAGCGGCGTATGGCTCATTTCCCGCGCCACGCCCAGTTCGTCCACCAGACGTTCAAACGGAATATCCTGGTGATCGTAGGCACCGGTGAGATTCTGCTGCATCTGTTTCAGCAGCGAGGTGAAGGTGGGATTGCCCGACAGATCGCTGCGGATCGCCAGCGTATTCACGAAGCAGCCGATCAGCTGTTCCAGTTCCGGACGCACCCGTCCCGCAATCGGTGTACCGACACAAACATCATCCTGCCCGCTGTAGCGGTGCAGCAACACCTGCAACGCGGCAAACAGCGTCATGAACAGGGTCACGCCCTGCTTCTTCGCCACTTCATTCAGCGCGCGGGACGTTTCCACGTCCAGTTTGAAATGCAGATTGGCGCCCTGGTAGGTGTGCATGGGGGGGCGCGGATAATCCGTCGGCAGTTCCAGCACCGGCACGCCGTCAAGGCGGGTTTTCCAATAACTCAGCTGGCGCTCCAGCCGCTCACCGGCCAGCCATTCGCGCTGCCAAAGCGAATAATCGGCGTACTGGATTTTCAGATCCTGCAGCGGCGTCGGGCGGTCCTGGGTGAAGGCATCGTACAGCAGCGCCATCTCACGGATGAACACGCCCATCGACCAGCCATCGGCGATGATGTGGTGCATCGACACGATCATGACGTGTTCGGTGCTACTCAAGCGGATCAGACGGGTGCGCAGCAGCGGGCCGTTGATCAGGTCGAACGAGGTGTGGGCATCACCCTTGAAGCGGGCACGGATCACCTCTTCCTGCTCGTCGCGGCTGAGAGGCTCCAGGCTGATGGTGGCCAGTTCCCAGCGCTGGTGAACGTTGATCACCTGCCGGCCCTGGCCGTCCTCGGTGATAAAGGTGGTGCGCAGCACTTCATGGCGGCGCACGATCTCGTCGAAACTCATGCGCAGGGCCTCGACGTCGAGACTGCCTTTCAGGCGCAGGGCCGCGGAGATGTTGTAACTGGCGCTGCCGGACTGCAGCTGATCGATAAACCACAGCCGTTGCTGCGCATAGGACATGGGCAGGCGATTGTTGTCGCGGGGGTAGACCTGGATGGCGTCCTTGCGCGGCTCGGCTCCCTGACTCTTCTTCTTCTGGAGCTGCTTGAGCAGTGCCTCGCGCTGTTCCGGGGAAAGGCTCGCCAAACGGTTCAGTAACTTCTTGTCTGTCATTAATCGATGGGCCCGTGTCGATTCTTATGATTGTTATGCTGGTTGGGGGATTCTGCTATTTTAGTTCGTTATAAACAACTTTAGGCGGAACATCACTGTCCGCCTCGCGATCGCATCAATTAAATGCGTCCATTTTAATGAAATCGGAAGGTTGCGCCCAGCGCTCCCTTCCGACTCCCCCGTCTTCGTCACAGATTTTTCAGGTCTTCTTCGGACAATCCCTCGATTTCAGCGAGCAATTCCGCCATTTCCAGATCATCAGCCCCCGCCAGCTCCGTCTGCAGCAGGTGCAGGGCAATGTTTTCGATGGTGGGTTCCTCGAACAGGGCGCTCAGCGCCAGCTCGACACTGAAGCGCTCCCGCACGCGGGACACCACCTGGGTCGCCAGCAGGGAATGGCCGCCGATATCGAAGAAGTTGTCGCGTACGCCCACCTTCTCCAGATTCAGCACTTCCTGCCAGATCTCCGCCAGCACTTCCTCGGTCTCGTTGCGGGGTGCCAGGTACTCATTCTTCGGCACGGCCGCATCGTCAGGCACCGGCAGGGCGCGCTTGTCGATCTTGCCGTTTACCGTGAGCGGGAACGCGGACAGCACCACGTAAGCGCTGGGCACCATGTACTCAGGCAGCAGCTTGCGGATGTCGGCCTTCAGGGCTGACAGGTCGAGGGCGCTCTCATCCGCCGCCACATAGGCCACCAGACGCTTGTCGCCGGGCACGTCTTCCCGCGCCAAAACCACGGATTCGCGCACACCTGCGCACTGGCTGATGGTGGACTCGATCTCGCCCAGTTCGATACGGTAACCGCGGATCTTCACCTGATGGTCGATCCGGCCCATGTACTCCACCACGCCGTTGGGCAGGTAGCGGCCCACGTCGCCGGTCTTGTAGAGGCGCTTGTACAGGCCCTTGTCACGCTCCACGCCGAAGCCGAACGGGCTGGGAATGAAACGCTGGTCGGTCAGGTCGGTGCGATTCAGGTAGCCATGGGCCAGGCCCTGACCACCGACATGCAGTTCGCCTGGCACGCCGATGGGCACCGGATTCAGATGCTGGTCCAGGATGTACAGGTCCAGGTCCGGAATCGGCCGGCCGATCAGGCTCTGACGGCGGTCCAGGTCGTCTTCCAGGATGCGGTGATAGGTCACGTGCACGGTGGTTTCGGTGATGCCGTACATGTTGATCAGCATCGGGTGCTCAACACCGTGGTACGCCGCCCACTTCTGCAATGCCGAAAAGTCCAGCGCCTCACCGCCAAAGATCACGTAACGCAGCTTCAGCCGTGCCGCCAGATCCGGCTTCTCTTCGCGGGTGTATTCGTCGAAGCGGATGAACTGGGTGAAGGCCGACGGCGTCTGGTTCAGTACGGTGACGCCTTCGTTGCACACCAGCTCGAAGAAATCCTCGGTGGATTTGGCGACGCGCGACGGTACCACGATGGCACGGCCACCGTAGAACAGCGCGCCCCACATTTCCCAAACCGAGAAGTCGAAGGCAAAGGAGTGGAAGATGGTCCACACATCGTGTTCATCGAAGCTGTACCACTGCTCGGTGGCGGTGAACAGGCGGATCACGTTGGAGTGTGGAATCAGCACGCCCTTCGGCTTGCCGGTGGTACCCGACGTGTAGATCACGTAGGCACGGCTGTCACCGTCCGCCAGCGGCTCGGGGTTATGGCTCGGTTGCACGGCCAGCTCAGCCTGCATCTGGTCCAGCAGCAGGGCTTTGTGTCGGCCGGCCGGAATCTGCCCCGCCACGCTGCTCTGGGTCAGCAACAACGCCACGCCCGCGTCGTCCAGAATGAAACGGATGCGCTCTTCCGGATTGGCCGGGTCGATCGGCACATAGGCACCGCCCGCCTTCAGCACCGCCAGAATCGCAATCACCATTTCCAGTGACCGCTCCAGGCTGATGCCCACCAGCTGATCAGCCACCACACCCTGGGCCCGCAGGTAATGGGCCAGATGGTTGGCGCGCTCGTTCAGTTCGCGGTAGGTCAGCGCCTCGGCGCCCATGGAAATCGCCACCCGGTGCGGGCTGCGCTCCACCTGCTGCTCGACGCGGTGGTGAATGGTGTCGTTGTACTCGTACGTTTCGCCGCGATGGTTCCAGTCCTGCAGGATCAGGCGATGCTCGCCTTCGCTCAGCAGTGGCAGCTCGGAAATGCGCAGGTGCGGATGCTCGACGATGGTTTCCAGCAGACGCTCGAAATGATTCACCATGCGGTGGATGGTGTCGCGGTCGAACAGGTCGGTGTTGTATTCGAACATGCCCACCAGACCATCCCTGCCCTCCTCCAGGTTCAGGGTGATGTCGAACTTGGCGGTACGCACCACCGACGGCAGCATGTCCACCTCAACGCCCGGCATCGACATATCCAGCGTGCTGGAGGCGTTCTGCAGGGTGAACATCACCTGGAACAGCGGCGTATGGCTGCGATCACGGGCCACACCCAGTGCATCCACCAGACGCTCGAACGGCAGATCCTGATGCTCGTAGCCGGCCAGCGTCACGTCCTGCACCTGCGACAGCAGATCCACAAAACGCGGATCGCCATCCAGATTCACCCGCAATGCCAGACTGTTGACGAAGCAGCCGATCAGTTTCTCGAACTCTGGCCGCGCACGGTTGGCCACGGGCGTGCCGACGCAGATGTCAGTCTGGCCGGTGTAGCGATACAGCAGGCCATAAAACGCCGACAGCAGCGTCATGAACAACGTGGTGCCCTGACTGCGGCTCAGCGCGTTCAGTTTCTGGGTCAGCACATGATCCAGCTTCACCGGTTCGTAATAGCCGTTGAACGTCATCATGGGCGGGCGCTGACGGTCGGTCGGCAATTCCAGCACCGGCACACCGGCCAGCGCCTGACGCCAGTAATTCAGCTGGTGTTCGAATACCGGGCCATCCATCCACTTGCGCTGCCAGCTGGCGTAATCCACGTAGTGAATATGAATCGGCTTCAGATCGGGCGCTTCGCCCTGCACCAGCGAGCGGTACAGCTCACCCACTTCGTCGATCAGAATACCCAGCGACCAGCCATCGGAAATGATGTGGTGCATGGTCAGCAGCAGCACATGCTCGCGCTCGCCGGTCTGCAGCAGACGGGTCCGCATCAGACGAATCCGGCGCGCCTTGTCCAGCGAGCCCAGCACCAGGTCGAATGAACGGGTGGCTTCGTCTTCCGCCAGCCGCATCACTTCGGCTTCACGCTCTTCCTGATCCAGATGACGCAGATCGCGCACGTCCATGAACCAGTCGGACGGTTCGCGAATCACCTGCGTGGCCCGGCCATCGTCGATCAGGAACGATGTGCGCAGCGACTCGTGCCGCTCCACCAGCGCATGGAACGACTTGCGCAACGCGCTGACGTTCAGGTCGCCTTTCAGACGCAGCGCTGCCGGCATGTTGTAGGATGTGGAAATGTTGTATTCGGATTTGCCGGTTTCCAGCTGGTTGAGGAACCACAAGCGCATCTGCGCGAACGACAGCGGCATGTCGCCGTCACGGGAAATACGGTGCACAGGCGGCGGGGTCAGCGGCGACAGGGCGCCGGCGTGCTCCAGCTCGTGACACAGTTCTTCGATTGTCGGTGTGGTGAACAAGGCCTTCACCGGCAGATCCACCTTGAACGCCTCGCGGATGCGCGAGATGCACTGGGTTGCCAGCAGGGAATGGCCGCCCAGCTCGAAGAAGTTGCTGGTGACACCCACCCGCTCCAGACCCAGCACTTCGCACCAGATCTGCGCCATTTTCGTTTCGGCTTCATTGCGCGGCGCGATGAAATCGGCGCCCAGCAGATCGTCCAGCTTCGGCGCGGGCAACGCGCTGCGGTCGATCTTGCCGTTGGGCGTCAGCGGGAATTTTTCCAGCACCACAAACGCCGCCGGCATCATGTAATCCGGCAGATTCGCGCGGATCACACCCCGCACCGACTGGATGACCTCGGCCGCCTCCAGCTTGCTCACCAGGTACGTCACCAGCGACTTGCCACCGGCCGCATCCTCGCTGGTAACCACCAGCGATTCCTGCACGCCGGGGGCGCGATTGATGGTGTTCTGGATCTCGCCCAGCTCGATACGGAAACCGCGCACCTTCACCTGATGGTCGATCCGGCCCAGATATTCCATGTTGCCGTTCGCGCGGTAGCGCACCAGATCGCCGGTGCGGTACATGCGGGCGTAAATGCCGCCTTCAAACGGGTTGGGCAGGTATTTTTCCGCCGTCAGTTCTTCACGGTTGCGATAACCGCGCGTCACGCCGGTACCGGCCAGATACAGCTCGCCCGCCAGACCCGGCGGCACCAGCTGACCGTGCTGGTTCAGAATATACGCGTGGGTGTTGCTGATCGGGCGGCCGATGGTGGCCGGCTTGCCCTGCTCGCGCAGCGTGAACGTGGAATAGGTGGTGTCTTCCGACGGACCGTACAGGTCATACACGCGCTCGACGTTGGTGGTTTCATACAACAGATCCACCAGACTGGCCGGCAGCGCTTCGCCTGCCAGATTGATCACGCGCACGTTGTCGGGAATGTTTTTCGCCCGCTGCAACGCAGCAATGGCGGACGGCACCGTGTTCACCAGCACCACTTCACTGCGTGCCGGAATCGTGGGCAGTGCCAGCACGTTCTCCGCCACAATCACCTTGCCGCCGATGGCCAGCGTCACGAAAATCTCGAACACCGACAAATCGAAGCAGATCGAGGTGGCCGCCAGCGTCGCGGACAGATCCTGCGCACTGA
>JBMOPR010000646.1:0-1442 GCA_049323075.1 Pseudomonadota bacterium | reverse complement strand
GCGCCCAATGCACCAGCGCCGCCGCGTTGGCGTGGGTAATCATCACGCCTTTCGGCAAGCCAGTGGAACCGGAGGTATAGATCACATAACCCAGCTGCTGGTTATCGATGGGCAAATTCAGGTTGCTGTCATCCAGCACATCCAGTTTCACCTGATCGATATTGACGACATGCAGCCCCGCACCCGCCGCCGGCAACATATGCCCCAGCGACGACTGCGAAATCACAACCGGCGCGCTGGCATCCTTCAGCATGTATGCCACGCGGTCGGCCGGATAATTCGGATCGATCGGAACATAGGCGCCGCCGGCCTTCAGAATCGCCATCAGCGCAATCACCAGATTGGTCTGCCGCTCCATGCAGACGCCCACCAGCGTTTCATTGCCCACGCCCAGCGTCTGCAGATGACGCGCCAGACGGTTCACCCGGCGATTCATCTCGCGATAGGTCAGGCGCTCCTGGTCGAACACCAGCGCGATGGCATCCGGCGTGCGCTCAACCTGCGCCTCGAACAGGCCATGCATGGTATCGCCGGTCGGGAAATGGCGGTCGGTTGCGTTGAACGTCTGCAGCAGCGTAGTGCGTTCTTCGCCAGTCAGGATGTTCAGCAGGCCAATCGGAGTCTGTGGCGCGGCCAGAAGACTGTCGATCAGCTGGCGGTAATGCTCCACCAGTTTTTCAATGGTGGAACGCTCGAACAGATCCGTCGAAAATTCCAGATCGCCGTGCAGAACGCCGGATTCCTCGCTGAATTCCAGCGTCATGTCGAACTTGGACGTGCCCGGCGCGGTGTGCAGGCTTTCCACGTTCACGCCCGCCAGATTGAATTCCTCGTCGATGGTGCTGTTCTGCAACACGAACATCACCTGGAAAATGGGCGAATAGCTCATGTCGCGGGGAATGCCCAGCGCTTCCACCACCCGCTCGAACGGCATCTCCTGATTGGCGAAGGCGCCCTGCGTGGTCTTGCGCACCCGCTGCAGGAATTCCACAAACGAGGGATTGCCCGTCAGGTCCGACCGCAGCGCCAGTGTGTTGACGAAAAAGCCGATCAGCTTTTCCAGTTCCGGCGTGGTACGGTTCGCAATCGGGGTACCAACGCAGATGTCATCGCTGTTGGTGTAGTGATGCAGCAGCACCTTGAACGACGCCAGCAACGTCATGTAGAAAGTGACGCCCTGGGACCGGCTCAGCTGCTTCAGCGCCTGAACCTTTTCTTTCTCGATGGAGAAATAAAAATTGGAACCCTGGAAGGTCTGTTCCGGCGGACGCGGATGGTCCGTGGGCATATCCAGCACCGGCACACCGCGCAGATGCCCGGTCCAGTATTCCAGCTGATGATTCAGCAGACCGCTGTCGAACAGATCCTTCTGCCAGTGCGCGAAATCCGCATATTGGATGGGCAGTTCGGGCAACGCCGGCTGGGTTTCGTGAATTTCCGCC
>JBMOPR010000645.1:0-8668 GCA_049323075.1 Pseudomonadota bacterium | reverse complement strand
GCTGGCCTGGGCACCACCAGGGCGCTGATCGACATGGAGGACAGCGAGTGGAATAAAGTCATCGATGTGACGCTCAACGGCACCATGCGCATGACCCGCTACATGCTGAAAATCATGAAAGCGCGCGGCAACGGCGGTGTGATCGTCAACAACGCCTCAGTGCTGGGATGGCGTGCGCAGAAGGAGCAGTCGCACTATGCCGCTGCCAAGGCAGGCGTGATGGCACTGACCCGTTGTGCGGCGCTGGAAGCGGCGGAGTTCGGTGTGCGCATCAATGCGGTGTCGCCGTCGCTGGCGGTGCATCCGATGCTGAAGAAATCCGCGCCGGCGGAACTGCTGGCGGAACTGGAAGGCCGCGAAGCCTACGGCCGTGGTGCCGAGGTGTGGGAAGTGGCGAACATCATGGTGTTTCTGGCGTCGGACTATTCCAGCTATCTCACCGGTGAAATCATTTCCTGCTCCAGCCAGCGCGCGTAAGGGGATTGCAGCATGACAACCGTATTCGAATCGCCGCTGGATCTGGAAGCCTCCGTGGGCAAGCGCCTGGGCGCCAGTGACTGGCTCACCATCGACCAGGCCCGCATCAACCTGTTTGCCGATGCCACCGGCGATCACCAGTGGATTCACGTCGATCCGGAAAAAGCCAAAACCGGCAGCTTCGGCACCACCATCGCCCACGGCTATCTCACGCTGTCGCTGGTAAATATGGTCCTGCCGCAGATCGTCGACGTGCAGGGCATCAGCATGGGCGTCAATTACGGCGCCGACAAATTGCGTTTTCCGTCGCCGGTCAAGGTGAATTCCCGCGTGCGTGGCGTGGGAGAACTGGTCGCAGTGGAGCAGGTGAAAGGCGGCGTGCAGGCCACCATTCGCGTCACCGTGGAAATCGAAGGCAGCGACAAACCGGCCTGCGTAGTGGATACGATTTCCCGCTACTACCCGAAGTGAACCAGCGTACCCGACCATTTTTTCCAGAGCCGACAGCATTTATCGGCGCAAAGAATTCCATCCAAGGGGAAAGCACATGAAAGAAGCCGTCATCGTCTCCACCGCCCGTACCGCGCTGGGCAAATCGTTCCGTGGCGCATTCAACGACACCGAAGCGCCCGCGCTGGGTGGACACGTAGTGCGCGCAGCGGTCGCCAGTGCCGGCATCGATCCTGCCCGCATCGACGACTGTATTTTCGGCGCTGCCGCACAGCAGGGTACGCAGGCCTACAATCTCGGCCGCCTGTGCGCGATTGCCGGTGGGCTGCCGGATTCCGTCGCCGGCATGGCCATCGAGCGCCAGTGCTCGTCCGGATTGATGGCCATCGCCACCGCCGCCAAAAGTATCATGTGCAACGAATACGATATTGCCGTCGCTGGTGGCGTCGAATCCATTTCGCTGACCCAGAACAAATTCAAGAATACCTACCGCAGCGTGTCGAAAACCGTTACCGATATCGATCCCACCGCGTACATTCCGATGATCGAAACGGCCGAGATCGTGGCGCAGCGCTACAACATTTCCCGCGCCGCGCAGGATGAATATTCCCTGCTGAGCCAGCTGCGCACCGCTGCCGCGCAAAAAGCCGGAATCTTCGAAGGCGAAATCGTGCCAATGACCGTGCAGAAGGCCATCGTCAACAAGGAAACCAGCGAGACCTCCTACCAGACTGTTACCCTCAGCCAGGACGAATGCAACCGCGCCGACACCACGCTGGCCAGCCTGCAGGCACTCGAACCCGTGTGGAAAGACGGCAAGTGGGTGAAGCAGGGACAGTTCATTACCGCCGGCAACGCGTCGCAATTGTCGGACGGCGCATCGGCGTCGGTGGTGATGGATGGCAAGCTGGCATCGCAGCTGGGCCTGAATCCGCTGGGTGCGTATCGCGGCCTGGCGGTGGCGGGATGCAAGGCGGACGAAATGGGCATCGGCCCGGTGTTTGCGGTGCCGAAACTGCTCAAGCGTCACGGCCTGAAAGTGGATGACATCGGACTGTGGGAATTGAATGAAGCCTTTGCGTCGCAGGTGATCTATTGCCGCGATCAGTTGGGCATCGACAACGAAAAACTCAACGTCAATGGTGGCGCCATTGCCATTGGCCACCCGTTCGGCATGAGCGGCGCCCGCATGGTGGGCCACGCACTGCTGGAAGGCAAACGGCGCAAGGTGAAATACGTGGTGGTCACCATGTGCATCGGCGGTGGCATGGGTGCCGCCGGCCTGTTCGAAGTGTTCTGATCACACCGGCTGGAGTGCAGGGCTACCATCCCCTGCGCTCCAGGTCATTGGTCTTTTTGCGGCGCTTTGTAATCAGACCGTCCACCAACAACGCCACATCAGTTTGAATTTGCCGCCACACGCGGCTTCTTCAACACGTCCAGACCCGCGCTGGTGGAAACATACAGCAACCCGTTCTGCACGAATGCGCCGCGCGCACTGCCACGCACGGATGCATTGCCAATCACCACCGGGGCAGCAGGATCTGCCACATCAATCAGTACGACGCCGCCGGCGGCGTCCGCCACATAGGCGAATTGGCCATCCAGAGTGATGGTGCTGGCAGAACCTGCAGTATCCACTGTCGTCGCCAGTATGGGCGCGGTGAGATCACTCACATCCAGTATCTGCATACCGCCATCACCACACGCCACATACACATGAACATCTGCAGCTGCCAGGAAATTGGCCGTGCACGGCAGATTCAGGCTGCCCGCCAGCAGCGGTTGCAGCGGATTCTGCAGATCCACCACCTGCAGTTGGCTATTCGCCACCACCACGTAAGCCCGATCATCCTGCACCACGACTTCGCCGGGAATGCCGGAAAAATTCAGCTGCCCGGACAATATCGGCGTCTGCGGATCGCGGATATCGATCACCGCCAGCCGACCAGTATTGCTGCCGCCCTCGGCTGCACCTGTGACATAGGCAAAATCACCGGCCACATCCAGTGCAATGAGGTAGCGGAAGCCGCGCTCATTCATGTTGATCGTGCCCGGCAGTGCAACCGGTTCCCAGGGATTGAAAATATCCAGCACGTGAAAAGCGGTAAAGTCCGCAAGATAGGCAAAGCGACCGGCGAGTGACACCTGCAGAGTCTCGGCATTGTAAGTGGCCGCCAGTTCCGGTGCGCGCGGGTGCCACAGATCAATAATGCTGATGCCAAATCCCAGAATGGGGGAATACGCCGCCAACGGGTTTGCCACGGTCTGGGCGGTCAGGCGACCCGGCAAGTCCAGGCTGCCGGCCAATACCGGATTTCTGTGCAGGGCATTCGCATCCAGAATGCGCAAACCTGCGGTGCCAGTGGCGACATACGCCAGCCCTTGCGACAACGCCACGGCGGAATTGATGCCGTCAGGATTATCCAGCGATCCTGCCCAGCGCGGCGCTGCCGGATCGCTGATATCGACGCGGTGCAGACCCAGCCCGCCAAAGGCAATATACGCATCATTACCCTCGATCAGAATGGATTCGATGGGGCCGAAGGTTGAATCGCTGTTCGCCCAGTCCATATTCAGCGTCGTCAACAGAACTGGCGCTGTCACGTTGCTGACATCCACCACATCCAGGCCCGCATCGTCATGGCGCAGAAAAACGTGGTCACCGGCAACGGCAATAGCGCCACCATACCTGCGTGGCAACTCACCCGCCAGCACCGGCGCCAGCGGATTGCTGACATCCACGATGCTCAGCCCGCCATAACCGCTGACGAAAAGATGCGAGCCCGACTTCACCAATTTTCCCGGGTAGGCGGACAATTCCAGACTCGCCACCAGCGCGGGCTGCTGCGGACTGCGGATGTCCACCACGCGCACACCGTTGAAGCCGCCGGGAAAGCCAAAATGACTTTCCACCACGTAGGTATAATCGCCATCAACCGCCAGCGACAGCGCATCGCCCTCCATCGGCAAACTGCCGACCAGCGCCGGATGCAGCGGATCGCTGACGTTGACGATTCGCAAGGTGCCATCGCTGGAACTGCGGTTGACCGTCACCACGTAAATAAATTCGCCTTGCCGTTCCAGTTCGTTGCCGATTTCCAGAAAACTGAAACCCAGGGTTTTCACCAGCACGGGCGCATGCGGATTGCGCACATCAAGAACATTCAGGCCACTGGCATTGTCGCTGCCACCCACCCGCAGCAGAAACACATAAGGCTCGGTGATGACCAGATCCCGGATGAACTCCAGCGATGAAGGTTTCCAGGCAACCGCGCCCGGACTGAGCCATTGCTGAACCAGTTGCTTAAGATCGTTATTGGCGATGCCTTCCGCCAGGGCAGTGCTGAAGGGTGCCAGTAAGTCCGGTCGTCGCAGTGCGGTGGTATCGTCCGGGTTCCACTGCAGCAGATCCTGATAGGGAAGGGCGAGCAATGCCTGCGAAGCCTCGTCCAGAACCTGCTGCAGATCCGCCGCGCTGAATCTAGCTGCAGCGCCATAGGACACCGCGTGGAATGCCGCTTCCGTCAGCGCGGTGGCGCGCCAGCCGCCGGCTTTCAGATCGGCCTCAGTCAGCACTACGTGCACAGGCGTGGCCACTTCGCAATCATCGTCAGGCACATTAGGCGGGCAGGTGAATTGCACTGCATACAGCCGGCTGTCCCGCATACCAGTGCGGTTTGCGGTCAATGTCACTGCACCATCTTCCGGTGCCACTGTGCCCGTCGCTAACACAGTTTTGGACTGACCCGGCATCACAGCGGCAGCATTCAGCGGGAACAGCGTAACTGCCGCCCGGCAAAGGAATAGGGTTCACTCGCACCGTCACGCAGATCGATGCTGTCCTGTGTCTGCAATTTGCAACCGGCCAGCAAGGCAAAGCCGATCAGCAACCAACCCATTTTTTGGATGCGCATCTCCGTTCTCCCTGATGTCACGGTGCCGGAGTGATCACCGGCATCTTCCTGAGAATTTCAAAACCGTAACTGGTATTGGCATACAGATATTCATCGTGCAGAAATACGCCGTCGGCGGAACCGATAGTGTTGGCCGCGCCAATCAGCACCGGTGCCGCCGGGTTGCCGACGGACACCACCTGCACGCCGCTGCTGCCGTCAGACACATAGGCAACGTCGTCTTCCACCACCATCCGGCGGGCGTACCCGGGTGTGTCCAGTGTTGTCAGCAGTGTTGGTAATGCGGGATTGGCGAGCGACAGAATATGCAGGCCCAGGGCTCCTGCGGGCGCGTACAGCACATCGCCGGACACCTTCAGGAAATCGACGGGCTCGGGCAGGAACCTGGTGGCAAGCAGCACCGGCGCCAGCGGATTGCTGATGTCGATCACATCCAGGCTCCCGTCACTGAACATCAGATAGGCATAATTGCCCTGCACGGCCAGCGCGTCAGCAAAGGTCGAGCCGGTGTAATGCGCCGCGATCTGCGGATCGGACGGCGTCTGGATATCGACCACGTACAGTCCACCGGTTCGGATGGTTTCGCCCGTTTCGGAATCTTCCACCGCCTCGCTGTAGGCGACGTAGGCATACGTGCCCGCCACCACGACGGATTTTGGATTGAAGCGCTCACTGTCACTGAACTGGATCGCGCCCACCAGCGGAAATTCAAACTCCAGCCCCGCCGGATTGGCGATATCAATAATTCGCAGCGATCCGGACTCCACATCACCGCCATAGGCATAGGGACCCGCAAGCGCCAATTCGCTGATGTAATCACTGAACATATCGGTGCCAACATAATGCGGCGACAGCGGATCAGCCAGATCGAACACCGCGATACCCGCTGTGATGTTCGGTGCAAAGGCGAAACCGTTTTCCGCCACGGTATTGCCGGGCAGGCCGACAAGCATTTCAAGATTCACTTCCGCGCTGCCAGCCAGCAGTGGAGCCCGGTCAACACTGTTGGTATCGTAAATGTTCAGGCTGGCGCCGGCTGCGCTGTAAGCCAACCCGTCCGGCAGAACGAACTGCGCATTTCCACTCAGTGGAATACGGCCGATCCTTTGCGGCGTGAAAGGCGAACTGATGTCGATAACGTCGGCGCCGATATACAGGCGACTGCCCACCAGGTTGATGTCGTTGCCCCAGGTGCCGGACAGACTTCCGACCACCGGCAGGGAAGGATTGCCGATGTCGATGATGCGCAGCACACCCGCGCCTTCCGTGTAAGCGTATTGGCCGGCAACTGAGATGGCATTCAGGGCGTTGTCGAACGCCAGGTTGCCCGCCAGTGTGGGCGCCGCCGGGTTGCTGATGTCGATGACATAAAGTCCACCATTCCCTGTCGCGTAAACCCGATTGCCGGACACCGCCAGATGCACCAGCCCTGACGCAATCGCCAGGCTGCCCACCTGCACCGGTGCCTGCGGATTGCTGATATCGACGATCTGCAAACCGGCGAAACCGGGATTGCCGGTATAGACGCCGCGTTGGGAAACGAACGCGTAATCACCGGCAATTGCCACATCGGTGGCTCTGCCGGCAGTCGTGAAACTGGCCACCGGTACCGGCTGATCCGGATTGGCCAGACTGATGATCCGCAGCGTGGCCGTGTAATTGTTCCAGTAGTCACCTCCATCCACCACATAGGCGTAGTCTCCGGTCAACTGCAACGCGTCGGCCTTGCCCAGATCGCCCAGGGTGGCTGTCAATAACGGCCGTGACGGATCGCTGATGTCGACCACGTGCAGCGAACCAGGTTCGTCATAGGTTGAACCCACCAGATAGGCGCGGTCGCCGGCCAGCGCCACGTCCTGGACGTAACCATCCAGCGCCAATGTGCCCACCAGAACATTGACCAGCTGCTGCGCTTGCACCTGCACGCCGTTGTGGGTAATGCCGGCAGCCAGTGCGGTTACAAAATTCGCGAGCTGGGCGGGGCGCTGCAGCGCTGCGGTGTCGGCCGGATTCCACGCCAGCAAGTTAGCGTAATCCGCGGCGCTGCCCGGTGCCGGCGCCGTCAGCAGTGCGGCTGCCGCGTGATCCAGCGCCTGACGAATTTGCGTGGCTGCGTAATTCACCGCTATCGCGTAAGTTGCATTCTGGTAGGCCGTTTCAGTCAGCACCGTTGCCTGCCAGTTGCCTGTCCTGAACTGCGCGCCGCTCAATACCGCATGCAGTGGTGTGTTCACCGTGCAGTCATCGTCTGCCACATTGGTCGGGCAGCGGATTTCGATCAGATAAAGACGTGCATCGCGAATGACCGATCGGCGCGCTTTCATCGTCACTGAGGTGCCGTCGTCCTCCACGGCGCCAGTGCCGATCGGTGCTGGGGTTTGGCCGGGCATTACCGCGGCGGAAGTCAGGCGAAACAGTGTCGCTGTCGCCCCCGCAAAGGAATGGGGTGTGCCGGATTCGTCCAGCAGTAACACGGAGCCCTTGCTTTGCACTGCCCCGCCGCAGCCCGTTAACGCAGGCAGAAGAATCATGGAAAATAGAAGGAAAAAGTAATGTAGCGATCTACGCATACCGGGAATCCCCATCGTCACGCCCTTGACTGTGGTGCACGCAATCACCCTTCACGGCGTGCATCCGTTCCATCTGCCGCTCCATTAAGATCCCGGGTATGGCTTCTGTCAAGGAACTGCGGAGCCGCCTGGATTTTAGGCGTAAACGTCACGTACACCAGCAGGTGTTGCACTGTTTTGTCTCACTCAGTCGTGAAGAATTGCTCATTAAGTCGGCACTATATTGCTTTGCTGACGTGGACTGATGCATGCGCAAACAGCGGGCTGGTCAGATCGGGAAAGCGTTGTTAAAAGGAGGCGCAGCAATGCCCATCGATCAGGCAAGTGAAGACCGTCTTCGATCAAGTCTCAGGCAATTTATTTCGGGTGAAAATTGCTGATCCGACATGGGCCACAAGTGGCAGGGCACCTAAAGCATTCTGGTACTGACCGATACTGAAATTCTGGACCATCGCCTGCGCTGCATTCGTGAATATCAGGCGCTGACCAATTTGCCTGGATCAGAAGGACGGGGAGTTTTACGGCCAGTTCGTTGGTCCGTTGATTTCATCGTCGAAGCGGATTCAGAGATTGGCGCAGTGACCGAGCGCCTGCCGCAATCAGGAAGAACAGCTATAGTGGGATACGCCTCCTGTTGCAAAGAACTCGTTCGGTCTTGGTTTATAGTATTTATCATTTACCACATTCGATTGTTCTTCATAGGGTTGGGTCAGCACTTCCTGCAGCTCTCTTACAAGCGTGTAATCTCCTTGCATCGCTTGTTGATAGGCTGGCACTACCAGCCATTCTCTCCAGGTATATTTGGGATTGACCCGCTTCATTTGTTGCGACAGTTCTTCATCATTCTGGCCTGCTCCAACAAGCGATTGCCATTTTTCCAACCAGTGGGACCAGTGTTTCTCCAGAGATGCTGACGTTTTCTGATAGAAACTTTTTTTGAGTGGTTCAATGTCCTTGGGGATAGTTGAGAGTTCCCGGAAGAAGATGGTGTAATCGACAGAGGTTTCCACCATGAGCGTCAGAAGCTCACGAAGTAGCTCATTAAGTGATTGGGCGTCATAGGTGCGCAGCCCAAGCTTTGCTGCCCACATTTTTTCCAGGCGTTGCTGCATTACTGTGGAAAAACCTTCTCTGATCCCGTCGAATTTGTCCAGATATTCAGGGTAGGCTAGCAGCAAAGGCCGTAGTGCAGTCCAGAACATGTGGAAGTTGGCTTCAGCGGCAGCGGGCTGGTTGAAGAATGAGAAATGCTGC
>JBMOPR010000644.1:659-8782 GCA_049323075.1 Pseudomonadota bacterium | reverse complement strand
CGGTCCAGGTGATACCAGTAGGCGCGTACCAGCTGACCATCTTCCAAGTAGTACTGGATTCGCTGCAGGTTGGAACGCTGGCTTCGGCTGAAACGGGAACGGGTCCAGCCAGTGCGCGTGAACTCGATGCCACCTTCGGGGCCTGCGATCAATGCGCCTTTCGGATCACCATACTCATCGCGGATCGGGCGCGGCGTAATCTGCTGAAAATCCTGACCCATGCGGTTGAACATGAACTGGTACTGGCGCAACCGTTCGGACGCAGCATCACCACCGGCCTTCGACTGCTGGATACTGTTAAAGGCAATGAACATGCTGGCGGCCATGACAGCGAATATCGCCATGGCAATCATCAATTCGATCAGGGTGATGCCGGACTGCCGCCCCCGCCGCGCACTAGTCCACATTGGAAAGGTATCCCGTCAGCGTGGTGTAGTAATTTTCTTCCCTGCCCACTTTTTCCCCGACGCTGATGTTCACCTCATTGATACTATCGGTCTTCTTGATCACAACGGTCCGGATCGCCCACTCACGTCCGGCATAGGTCAGCTTGTCCTTGCGATCGGCAACGGGCATCTGAGCGTTAATGGCGTGATAGCGCACCAACTGGTTGCTGGCAATCCACTGTGCCATGGTGCGATTCTGCAGACCGGTCACCGTATTGAGGTTGTTACGCACGGTGGACATCAGGGCACCCATCGCCACGGCGAAAATCGCCAGGGCTATCATGACTTCGATCAAGGTGAACCCATCAGATTTCTTCTTCATCGCCAATCCAAATGCGGCCGAACTCATCACCGGAGACTTTCACCATCAGATCACTGTTTTCCTTGATATGGATTTCCATCACGAACGGGGTGATTTCACCGCCCGGACTGATGTAGATCGCCGGCTCAATTGCGTCTTCATCTTCTGTGATCTTGGATGACGGCCGCGTGAGGGGGCCTGTACTGTTGTTACTGTTGCTGAGACCCGATGGATCGATTTCGTCGTCTTCCACCTCCAGAATGATCTCGTAGTCCTCAGACAGTTCATACTGGCGGAACTCGGTTTCGTCCTCGATCATGGTCCATTGCGGCGACACATTGGACTGAGCGTTGGCACCGGTTGGGGTGGTGGCAGGTGGTTGTGTTGCAGCAGCATTGTCGGGTGGCAACTCATAGCGCGCAAAAGCGTAGCTGTTTTCCTTCACAATGATGCCTATATCCACCTGGCCGAACAGGGCCTCCTCCTCCGCCAGCTCTATGACAGCCTTGAGACGGCGGGCCTCACGCTCCAGATCTTTCTGCGGATCGGACGTTACGGCATTCACAACGATCATTGCAGACAGAATGCCGATGATGGTCACCACCACCATGATTTCGATCAGTGTGAAACCCTGGTGGCGGGGAGAGTGGATCCGCATGGAAATTACAGATCGGCTACGGAAATGTCAGCCGCCGTTTCTTCGCCACCTTCGGCACCATCGGCGCCGAGGGAATACAAATCATAGGCACCGGTGCTGCCGGGGCTGATATAAACATACGGATTTTTCCACTGGTCCACCGGCACCTTTTTCAGATAGCCACCTTCCGGCCAGTTGCGCGCGTTGTCCGGCTTGACCACCAGCGCTTCGAGGCCCTGATCCGTCGTGGGATACTTGAAGTTGTCCAGCTTGTACAGGTCCAGCGCCTGGGAAATAGCCTGCAGGTCGCTTTTTGTCGCGGTGACCAACGCCTGATCCTGCCGGCCACCGATGCTGACCACAACCAGGGTGGCGAGAATACCCAGAATGGCCACCACGATCATCACTTCGATCAGCGTGAAACCCTGCTGGCGCAGCGCTTGGGAATGCTTGAAACCTTTCATAGTGCCTCGACTTCCTTTTTTATGTAATGAATGAATCTGACGTTACTTTCCAACCCTATTTTCCGACCAGGGAATTCATGCTCAGGATCGGCATCATGATCGACAGTACGATCATCATCACCACCCCGCCCATCACCACCAGCATCAGGGGTTCGAACAGGGCAACAATCGTATCGATCAGGTCTTCCAGTTCGCGCTCCTGGTTGGTGGCAGCGCGGGAGAGCATGGAATCAAGTTCGCCACTGCTTTCACCGCTGGCGATCATCTGCATCATCATCGGCGGAAAATGACCGGAACCATCAAGGGCAGCGAACAATGAACTACCTTCTTTCAGTTTGACCGCGCCATCCAGAACTGATTCCCGGATGCACAGATTTCCAGCCACCTGACCGGAAATGCGCATGGCTTCCACCAGCGGAACACCACTGCGGGACAGAATGCTCAGAGTGCTGGCCACGCGGGACGCATCCAGCCCCCGGTTGATGCGCCCCAGCAGTGGCGCCCTCAGCAACCAGCCGTGAAAGCGATAGCGGAAAGCTTCGTTTTTCAAGGCACGCTTGAAAGCAAAAACCCCTCCGGCAATGATCAGCAGCAACAGCCACCACCAGCCCTGCAGAAAATCGCTGGTGCCGATCAACACCCGGGTGATCATCGGCAGCTCCTGTTTCGAATCCTCGAACACGGCGACTATCTTGGGTACGACGAAGGTCAACATGCCAGTGACGATGACGAAGGCAAACAGCGTCAGCACGATGGGGTAGATCATCGCGCCCTGCACTTTCTTGCGGGTGCGATAGCGGGATTCGGTGTAGTCCGCCAGCTGTTCCAGCACCAGGTCGAGGTGGCCGGAGTGTTCACCAGCGGACACCGTTGCCCGGTAAAGCTCGGGAAATGACTGCGGAAATTCATTCAGACTGGATGCGAGGGAATGCCCTTCCGTCACCTTGGACCGGATCGCCAGCATCATGCTCTTGATCTTGGGCTTGTCCTGCTGACGGGACACGGCTCTCAGCGCCTCCTCCAGTGGCAGACCGGCGGCCAGCAGTGTGGCCATCTGTCGCGTCACCAGAGCGAGATCACCGGCGCTGATGGAAACCCGGCCGATGCTGATTTTTCCGGTCTGCTCCTTGGCTTTCTGGGTATTGGTCTCCACGGAGAGGGGCACCAACCCCTGCTCCTTCAACTGCTGACGTACCTGACGGGGACTGTCACCCTCCAGCACGCCTTTTTTCTGCTTGCCCTTGGCATCCAGTGCCACATAGTCAAATGCGGGCACCGGTTATTCCTCCCGCGTCACGCGCAGGACTTCTTCCACCGTGGTCACGCCTTCCAGGATCTTGCGCTTGCCGTCATCGCGAATACCGGGGCCATGTTTGCGTGCGGATTTGGTCATCGCCTGTTCGCTGGCATTGCTGTGAATCAGGGTACGCAGCTCTTCGTCGATGACAACGAGTTCGTAAATACCGGTCCGACCGCTGTAGCCCAGATCGTTGCAATGCTCACAGCCCTTGGCATGGAACAGGGTCGGGCGATTGGCCTTGTCGAAACCGAACAGCTCGCATTCCTTGTCGTCCGGTGTATAGGGCGCCTTGCAATGCTTGCAGAGCACGCGTACCAGTCGCTGGGCCAGCAGGCCGAGCAAGCTGGAGGAAATCAGGAAGGCCTCGATGCCCATGTCCATCAGACGGGTCACAGCGCCAATGGCAGTGTTGGTGTGCAGGGTGGACAGCACCAGGTGACCGGTCAAACTCGCCTGCACGGCGATTTCGGCGGTTTCCACGTCGCGGATCTCGCCCACCATCACCACGTCCGGGTCCTGCCGCAGCATGGCGCGCAGACCGCGGGCAAAGGTCATCTCCACCTTGGTATTTACCTGGGTCTGGCCAATGCCCTCCAGCTGGTATTCGATAGGATCCTCCACGGTAAGAATATTGCGCGTCGCGTCGTTCAGCTGCGTCAGCGCGGCATACAGCGTGGTGGTTTTACCGGAACCGGTGGGGCCTGTTACCAGGATAATGCCGTGAGGCTTGTTGACGATCTCGGTCATGCGGGCCAGGTCGAAACCGCTCATGCCCAGGTGCGTCAGATTGAGACGGCCGGCCTGTTTGTCGAGCAGACGCAGTACCACGCGCTCGCCGCTGTTGCTGGGCATGGTAGACACCCGCACGTCGATCTCGCGGCCACCCACTCGGATGGAAATACGGCCGTCCTGCGGCACGCGTTTCTCGGCAATATCCAGCTTCGCCATAACCTTGATCCGCGACACCAGCAGTGGCGCCAGTTGCCGCTTGGGCTGCACCACTTCCCGCAGTACACCGTCCACACGGAAGCGCACAACCAGGCGTTTTTCAAAGGTTTCAATGTGAATATCGGAGGCGTTCAGCTTGACCGCTTCGGTGAGCAGTGC
This sequence comes from Pseudomonadota bacterium, assembly GCA_049323075.1. Taxonomy (GTDB): domain Bacteria; phylum Pseudomonadota; class Gammaproteobacteria; order Pseudomonadales; family Ketobacteraceae; genus Ch67. Next base: position 4,527 of record JBMOPR010000644.1, on the reverse strand, counting down.
GTTGATCAGACGGATGATGGGGGCATCGTCTTCCTGCTCCATCAGGTCTTCGGTTTCCGGTACGGAATTGGCGAGGCTGGTCAGATCCATTTCATCGCCCAGCCCTTCCACCATCTGCATGGCTTCGTTGGAGCTGTTTTCGTAGGCTTTGGAAAGACGGCGCTCGAATTCGGTGTCGTTGACTTCATTGAACTGGATCGGCATGCCCAGATAACGGCGGATTTCAACGATGGTACCGGGGGCAATTCCGGGTTTGTAGGCCACCATGGCATCCACTTCACCAATCTGCTCCACCACAACGCCGTGTCGCTTGGCGAAGGAAAATGGCAGACGCTTGCGAAAGCGGGATTCGGTGCCGGTATCGGAAACTGCTGCTGTCTGTTCTGTCATATTGGCTGACTCTCGATCCAGTATCGCCTTATGCAAAATCGCCGGGCTGGCTTGCGTATTGATGCGTCGTCATGCCCGGGGCGTCCTGCCCGCGATCAAAGGGAACTGGCGCCTGAAAATATGGGCACTGGCCCGGCGCCGTATCATTATTATGGTTCGACTTTCGTTGCGGTCGAACCCGGTATGATGCCTTTCCCCGGGGCTTTAATCAATTGATTACAAATCGTTAATATTACTCTGTTTTTGTGACCTTCAGAGGTCGGGTGCGCAGGCCGAACAGGCGCAGGTCCAGATCCTGTACCAGTCCTTTGGCATTCAGCATGGCTACGTTCAGTTCCTTGGTCGGGCAATAAGGAGGCAGGCTTTGCGTCGGCGCCCCGCCTTTGGAGGCCGCCTGGGCCCGGCTGCGCTGGGCCAGATCGACACAGTTCAGCAGCTGCCGGTAATTGCGGTAACCGGTTTGATACTGCTGGAACAATTCCTCCATTCCCGCCCGGTCGCTGGCGCAGGTGGCGCTTTCACACCTCACCACGCCCGCCTTCTGCTCCAGCTGGGACAACATCTGATCGGGCAGGTTCAGTACCTGAAACGGCGCCCCCGGCTCCAGGTCTGCCTTCACTGCGTAGCATTCCCCTGTCTTGCCTTGGGCAAAAAAGTGCATTTCCCGGTTAACAGGGGGCTCAGACTTCACATCACTCAGGCTGTACTGCAGCAATGTCATCGAGCCGGTATAGAGCCAGCGGTCGCGACTTCCCTCATAGGCATTCGGGCACAACCGGCTGTCAAAGCGCTCCGACACTGCGTCCCTGAAATGGGCATATTGCGGAAACAGCTTGCCGAAGCGGACCAGATTGGGTTGCATCTGGCTCTGCTCCCGGCGACGTTGCTCAACGTTCTGACGGTAAGGACTGCGCTCCACGGCGCCTTCCACCTCGCCCCTGCCGTACGAGATGGCATGCTCGATGCTTTCTTCCGGAAACGCTTCGGCACGGCAGGTCTGGCGGTTGCGTTCAAGCCGGGCCTTGAGTTTGTCACACTGATCGGCGCTGGACTGGGCGATCTGGCATGCTTTCAGGAGCTGAGCAGTCTGGGACAACCGGGCCAGACAGGTGTCAACCTCATGTGCCTGGGCTGAGCCGGGTCCATCGGGGACGAGGCAGAACGTCGCCAGACCGACGACGGCGTTACGCAAAAAAGCACGGCTGCGAGAGAATCGGGACATGGGTAACTCGTGAAATTGTATTCTGAATTAACTATAGTCGGCGGCGCGCGACAGAACTGAAGCGGTCACGCCTTCCGTGATATACTGATTAGATATTGATTTGGCGGGTTTTTTTACTAGCTGGAGTGAAAAAATGGCACATGGAACCATTCTGGTGACCGGCGGCGCCGGTTACATCGGCAGTCATGTAGTGCGGCAGTTGGGTGAGCGGGGCGAAAAAATCGTCGTGCTCGACAATCTGTCCACCGGTTTTCGCGATGCCGTTCTGTACGGCACCCTGGGTGAAGGCGACACCGGCGACATGGCCCTGGTAAGCCGCGTTCTGCAGGAGCACCAGGTTGAAACCGTCATGCATTTTGCCGCGCACACCGTCGTGCCCGAATCGGTTACCAACCCGCTCAAGTATTACCGCAACAACACCGCCAACACCCGCAATCTGCTGGAATGCTGCCAGAACCATGGCGTGAAGCATTTTGTGTTTTCGTCCACCGCCGCTGTCTATGGCGAGCCGGAAATTCCCGATATCACCGAGGAATCCCCCACCCAGCCCATCAATCCTTACGGCATGTCCAAGCTGATGAGTGAAATCATGCTGCGGGATCTGGCCCATGCCTGCCCGATGCGGCACGTGATCCTGCGCTATTTCAACGTGGCAGGATGCGATCCCGGCGGCCGCATCGGCCAGAACACCGAGAAAGCCACCCTGCTCACCAAGGTGGCGGTGGAAGCTGCGGTGGGCAAGCGTCAGCAGGTGTATATCTTCGGTACTGATTACCCGACCCCAGATGGCACTGGCGTGCGCGACTACATCCATGTGGATGACCTGGCCAGCGCCCACCTGAAAGCCCTGGATTATCTGCGGGCAGGCGGGGAATCCATCACGCTGAACGCCGGCTACGGCCACGGTTACAGCGTGCGCGAAGTGCTGGATATGGTCGGCAAAGTGGCCGGCAAGCCGCTCACCATCATTGAAACCGAGCGCCGGGCCGGTGACCCTGCCGCCCTGATCGCCACCGCCGGGAAAATCCGCAAGATCCTGGGTTGGGAACCCCGCCTCGACAACCTTGAGGAAATCGTGCGCTCAGCCCTGGCCTGGGAGCGCAAACTGCAGGCAAAGCGCGGCTGATCCATGCTGGATACCGTTTTTCCTGACCAGATTTTCTACCGCGTGGCCGAGGCCTGGATGTGGGAAACCCCCGTCAATGCGGCCGAAGAGGCGCTGGTGGAAAAAGCCGTAGACAAGCGCAAGCGCGAATTCCGCGCGGGTCGCCATGCGGCTCATGCGCTGTTCCGCCAGGTGGGTGCCGACTGCCCCGCCCTGCTGCGTGGCATGCAGCGGGAACCGGGCTGGCCCGCCGGCTGGACCGGCAGTATCAGCCACACCAGTGGAATCTGTGTGGCGGCCATTGCCTCTACCAGCCGGTACGCCAGCCTGGGGTTGGATGTTGAGCAGGCCACGCCGCTCAAACCCGATATTCTGGACATGATCTGCAGCAAGGACGAACAGATCCACCTGCGCGACATTGGCCGTCTGGCGGGCACCGGGGCAGCGCTGGACAAGCTGGTGTTCAGCGCCAAGGAATCGGTTCACAAAACCTATTTCCCGCTCAATGGTCACACTCTGGATTTTCTGGATGCCCGGATCGAGCTGGACTGGGGGAACAAGACCTTCAACGCGTTCATCCTCAATCCCGAGGCCAATCCGCGTCGTCCCATCCGGCAACTGCAGGGTCGCTTTCTGTTTCACGGGGAATGGGTGGTTACCTGCATCGCGCTCCCTGCCTGAATTGAACCATAAGGTAACGTCATGACGACTGCTTCGTTTGAATTTTCCGCCACGCCGGCCCTGTTGAACGCCAGCCTTGTTCAGCGCCTGCAAGCCCATCGTCAACGCCTGTTCGGAGCCGGTTTGATCAGCCTTTTCCGTCAGGATCAGCAACGCTTCGGCCGCTTCAACGCCAAGGCGGCCGGGCTGCTGATGGATTATTCCAAGAATCATCTGGACGCTGCTGCGCTTGCGGACCTCATGGAGCTGGCCCGGGTGGCCGGACTGGCGGATGCGATCCAGGCCCTGTTCGACGGGCAACCCGTGAATCACACGGAAGGTCGCATGGCACTGCATACGGCATTGCGGCTGCGGGACGAGGAACTGCCTCCTGCAGTGGCCGACGTGGTGCTGCAAACCCGGCGCCGGCTGTTCGCCGCCGTGGCCCGCATTCACTCCGGCGCTTGGAGGGGATATACCGGGAAGCGGAT
>JBMOPR010000644.1:0-649 GCA_049323075.1 Pseudomonadota bacterium | reverse complement strand
CCCGAACATGGCGGTGGATGCACTGCAGTCTTTCCACACCGGGTCTCTGCGCTTTCATTTTGTTTCCAATGTCGATCCCACCCACATCGCGCGCGCGTTGCAGGCATGCAATCCGGAGACGACGCTGTTTATCGTGGCCTCCAAAACCTTCACCACACTGGAAACCCTGGCCAATGCCCAGGCGGCGCGGGACTGGTTTGTGCAGCGTGCGGGCAGTGAGTCCGCTGTGGCGCTGCATTTCGCCGCCGTGTCGGTCAACGTTGCGGCCACGTCGCGCTTTGGCATTGCACCGGAAAACGTGTTTCCCATGTGGGACTGGGTGGGCGGTCGCTATTCCCTGTGGTCGTCGATTGGCATGTCGATTGCGCTGGCGCTGGGAGAGGACGGCTTTCGCGAATTTCTCGACGGCGCCCGCGAGCTGGACCAGCATTTCCGCACCGCGCCGTTTGAACAGAATCTGCCTGTCATCATGGCGCTGCTGGGCGTCTGGCATGTCAATTTCGTTGGCTGCCAGTCACAGGCGGTGATCTGCTATGACCAGAATCTGGCCCAGTTCCCCGCCTACCTGCAGCAGCTGGACATGGAAAGCAATGGCAAGAGCGTGCAGCGCAACGGCCAACCGGTGGAATGGAAGACCGGTGCAGTGTTA
>JBMOPR010000643.1:0-8798 GCA_049323075.1 Pseudomonadota bacterium | reverse complement strand
GTTTCTTGTTTGCTGGGAATTGCTGTTAAAGGGACGATGGACCGATTCTCGCCCACTGCAGCCATCTCCAAGCTGCCCCTCTGATCACCCGCCAGCTGCGGAAAAGCCCCTCCCCAACCCCCTCCTTGACTATGCTGAATCTGTATCCCCAGACGAGGCTGGCATCATGTGTGGCCGCTATGTCCCCCCGGACGAGGCATCCTTGACCCGCTTCTGGCGGATTGACCGCCGGAACTGGCCGGGATGGATCAATCCGCCATTCAACATTGCACCCACCCTGCAGGTGCCCATCGTATTACAGGCGGACGATGGCGCATTCGAGCTGCTGGGCGCCCGCTGGGGGCTGATTCCATCCTGGTGGAACCGGCCGGCGCTGCCTTCACTGTCATTCAACGCCCGTAGCGAGGAGGCGGCCCGCAAGCCCATGTGGCGGCATAGCCTGCGGGAGCAGCGTTGTCTGATGCCGGCGCGGGGCTGGTATGAATGGAACGAGCAGGAGCAGACGCGCAACGAGCGCGGCCGGAAGGTGCATCAGCCTTACTACATTCATTCGATCGCTGGAGAGGTAGTAGCCTTTGCCGGCTTGTGGTCCCGCTGGATCGGGCCGGACCATTTACCGGTACTGTCCTGCGCTTTGCTGTCCCGTGATGCGGCGCCGTCGATCAGCGCCATTCACCATCGCATGCCGGTGGTGTTGAAGCCGGAATACTATGCACACTGGATGTCAGTGCAGACGTCAGAAGCTGATATAGCGGCAATGATGGCCGATGCCCGGCAGGATTTCGAAGGCCATGCCGTGAGTGTGAGGGTGAACAACGTGCGCAACGATGGCCCTGATCTGATTGAGCCGTTGCGCAAGGATGACCTCTTTGGGTAGTCTGCACTTTGTCCCTGGCAGATTTCGGCGCAATGGCTTCCCGGATCAATCAAAGAAGCTCTTGAAAAGAACAGCAGCAAACTTTCCTGCAACGTACAGTTGCTACGAAAAGAATCCAATTCTTCAGAGTTTAAAACCACGTCATGGTTAAAAAAACATTAACGTTAAACGTCAAACGAAATAAGGATTCCAAGCCCGTTGCAAAGGCGGCCGGGGATGCATCGGAGGGCGACCCGCAAAAGCGCTTTTTAAATGGAGTAGCCATTAATCCGTTTGAGTGCATTCGTCTTGAATCAGGTTCTCAGCAGCTTACTGTGCGCGCTATGGATTTGATCACGCCTATTGGAATGGGGCAGCGAGGACTGATTGTTGCTCCACCGGGTTCCGGGAAGACGACGATTTTGAAGCATATTTGCCAGGCAGTGGGGAAAGCGTATCCCGAAATAAAGCTGTATGCGTTGCTTATTGACGAGCGTCCGGAAGAAGTGACTGATTTCAGGCGCAGCGTTCCGGCGCAGGTGCACGCTTCTTCCTCGGACGAAAGCTATGATCAGCACGTTCGTGTGGCCAATGACCTGCTTGAAACAGCCCGCCGGGAGGCTGGCGAAGGTCACAATGTCATGATTGTGATTGATTCGCTCACGCGGCTTTCGCGAGTCCATAATGCGGAGCAGAAGAGCAGTGGCCGTACAATGTCGGGCGGGGTTGACGCCAGAGCGTTGGAAATACCGCGCAAACTGTTTGGCGCTGCCAGAAAGATTGAAGGTGGCGGGTCGCTTACCATTCTGGCGACTGTTCTCGTTGATACTGGTAGCCAGATGGACCAGGTGATATTTGAAGAGTTCAAGGGCACGGGCAATATGGAGCTCGTCCTGTCACGCGAGGTAGCGAATCAGCGAATTTTTCCCGCGCTGGATATTGCAAAAAGTAGCACGCGCCGCGAGGAGCTTCTTCTGGATTCGAAAGACATTGAAAAAGTGAGGCAGTTGCGAAGAGCGCTTGTCAGTGTCAAGCCTGTTGAAGGTGCGCGGAGGCTGGTCGAGTTACTTGAAAAATACCCAACGAACGCAGAGTTGCTGAATCAATGTTGATATTGTCTGTGGCCAGTAAAAGAGCTGTTCTACCCATCCTGACAGCACTCCTGCTTTCCGCCTGCTCGCCGTCCATTGAAGAAACCCCCGCCTACCAGGCTGCCTGCCAGGGCGCGCCGCTGCGCACGCCGGAAAAACGCAATCAGGCCCAGGAAGACGGCTATACCATCAACCGCCAGTTCGATTGCATCGACAAGGCGTCCTTTGCCGCCGTGGAGGAACAGAAAGCCCGATGGATAGCCGCCAACACACCCGAAGCCAAAGCCAGGCGTGCAGCGGAATTTGCTGCACAGCGGGAACGTGACAGGGCCGAGAGCGCGCAGCGGGAAGCGGAAGCTGCTGCACACCAGCAGCCGGAGGAACTTCCCCGCATCGTTCTGCCGAGTGTGGATGTGAATACGGCAACCGAGGCAGACATTGCCGGGGTTATCTCGATCAGCCCCAATACGGCTGCACAGGTCATCGCGGAGCGCAACAAGCGGCCTTTCCGGGACTGGGCGGATCTGGTTTCCCGGGTGCTCGGGCTGAGTCAAGCGCAGCCGGCGGCGTTTGCGTCCATTTGTGGTTTGAACGTGAATGGAGACAGTCTGGAGGGTGCCGCGCCCGATCCGGTCGTGGCGGCGTATATTCAGAAACAGTACGCACAGAATCAGAGATAATGATCAGAGATTGTGTGCGGCCGCCGTCTCCGTTGGCGGCGTCATCATGCGGGGTATCAGTATGTCGGCAAAGCAGCATTTCGAACTGCTCGCGCAGTACAACCAGTGGATGAACGCCAGCCTCTATCGTGCTGCCGCCACGCTGAGCCCGGAGGAACGCAACCAGTCCCGTGGCGCATTCTTCGGCTCCATCCTGGGTACGCTCAATCATATTCTGGTGGCGGACATCACCTGGTTGACCCGCATTCGCGCCCAGTACGGTTCGGTCGGCGCGCTGCATGCGCTGGCGACCTTTCCGGTTCCCAGTGCGTTGAACCAGATTCTCTTTGAGAATTTTGATGACCTCGCCAGGGTTCGGGCGGCGCTGGATCAGGTGATCGTGCAGTTCATCGCCGATGTCACCGATGACATGCTGGACGGTGCGCTGCAGTACAGAAACATGAAGGGCGACAGGATGAGCAAGAAGCTGTCGTCGATCCTGCTGCATTATTTCAATCATCAGACCCATCACCGCGGGCAGGTGACGGCGTTGCTGTCGCAGGCGGGTGTCGATTACGGTGTGACGGACCTGGTGGTGCTGGTACCGGATCTGGAATGAGCTGGAGTGGCGTCACCCGACTTGTACTGTGAGTTGTCACGTCACTCGCCAGGCATCATAAAATCGATGTGACCGCCACTGGCTGGAATGTAGAGCGCCGGCTGTCGAAATCCCATTGCTCGACGTTGCAGGCGCGCCTGCCATCGATGTTCCGGTATTGCACGATGTTGACCGAATTCGGCAGGCCGTTGCGGATACGGGAAGACAGCGCAGTGCCGGCCTGTACTGCCCACAGGATCCGGTTGGGTTGTTGCGACAGAGGACGCAGCGCGCGCACATAGGGCAGATGAATGTGGCCACCCAGGATGAGATTGGCGCCAGCCTCGGCCCAGGCCTGCAAGGCAGGCTGGTAACCCCGCAGCAGATTGATTCTGTCCGTTTCCGTGATGATGTGCACCGGCTGATGCGTGACGACCACCCGCAACTGTGCCGTGTTTGCCGTGGCCAGTTGCTGTGCCACGTGCTGGATTTGCGCTGGCGATACTTCGCCGTGTTTGTGCCGCCAGCGCCGCGTGGTGTTGACGCAGATGACCAGCAGATCCTCAGCCGTATACGTCGGCTGCAGGTTGAGGCCAAAGGCTTGCTGGAAATGGGCGTAGGGTGCCAGCAGGCGCTGGAATGGATTGAACAGCGGGATATCGTGATTGCCGGGAATCGCCAGCACCGCCTTGGGATTCATGCTTTCGAAAAACTGCCGGGCTGCACGGAATTGCGTGCGCGTCGCGCGTTGTGTGATGTCGCCGGACACCACCACCACGTCCGGCAGCAGTTCTGCGTGCAGCCGTTGCAGTGCCTGCAGGACGGGCGTCTGTTCCGTGCCGAAATGGGTATCGGAAATCTGCAACAGCACACTCATTGCTGTGGCCCTGCAGTTTCCGGCGCCGGTTCAGGCGGCATCAGCAGCTGCAACGGGCGGGGCGCTACTGCGAAGGTCAGCGGCACCTTGAACCAGTGGATCTCGCCGTCTATGGCTACCTTGATGCGGCTGCGACCATAAGGCATGCGCGGCGCCACGGTGAGCCGGGTGAAGGGAAAACTGTCGATCTGGTCGGATGCGCCCAGGTGGCCCAGCGCGCCCCGCAGCAACAGCGTCAGCATGGCGGATTTGCTGGCAGGCCGCACAGTGATCGCCGCCAGCCGACCAGGCACTGCCCAGGCTTCGGCGATACCCATCTGTTCCAGTTGCAGGGCGTTGTTGCAGACAAACAGGGTCGAGGTGTACAGGGTTTTTGCTACTCCATCACTTTCGATCTGCAACAGCAGGGCCCGATGATCGCGCATGAATGTGATCACGCTGGCGGCCAATGCCACGAAGCGATTGCGGCCGAACTGTTTTTTGTAGGCTTCGCGATCTTCCAGTAGTTTGGGGTATAGACCCAGGCTGGCGTTCACCAGAATCAGTTGACCGTTGATCTGGCCAACCTGGATGGGCTGCGGTACGCCGCTCAACACAGCATCCAGCGCAGCGCCCAGGTCGTCGGGGATGTGATGAGTGCGGCTGAAATAGTTGAAGGTGCCCATGGGCAATACGCCGAAGGGTCGGTCGCAGGCGAAAGCGGCACGCGCCACGGTATTCAGGGTGCCATCGCCGCCGGCACCGATCACGGCGCCCCCGACGGTGAGGGCCTGTCGGGCGGCGCGCTCGGCCAGGATCGGTAACTGCTGCGGATCTTGCGCCAGAAAGAGTTCGTGCTGCCGTCCGCTGTGTGCCAGCTTGTCACGCACGAGGTCGATGGCGGTTTGCGTATCGTTGTGGCCGGAGCTGGCATTCATGACGACGAACAGGGGAAAAGGCTGCATGGCGGGCTCCGGGTGGCAGTGCAACGTGCGTGGGGATGATTTCCCATCAAATGGATAAAAAATCATCCTCCACGATAGTTTGGCGCGTGCAACGTTGTCACTGCATTGCTGGCAAGCCGCATGCCAGAAAAAAATGGGTGAAATAATAAACTCAAGCGGATTCCGGGGTCTGCAGGAGACGGCGCTGCCGGAAATGATCCTCGTAATTGGAAAATTTTGCATCTTCTCCGGTAAGTCTCACAAAACGCAAGGTGTCTGATCATCAATTGGCGCTCTGATGTGTCAGCGCTTTCGCGTTGTTTTCCAGCAACAGATAAACCACTGATGCAATCGCCAGCGGGAACAGAAAATAGAGGGCGCGATAGCCGATGAGCACAGCCACGAGTGTTCCCTGGGAAAACTGATGTTGCAGCAGGGCTATGAACACCGTTTCCAGCACGCCTAGTCCGGCGGGAATATGACTGATGGCCCCTGCGATGCTGCCAATCAGCAGAACGCTGACTACCAATGGATAATACGCGTGGTCTGGCAATAGCAGGAAGATGACCGCTGCCATCAGCAACCAGTTCACCACGCCAAGCACTGCCTGCGTCAACGCCACAGGTCCGGTGGGCAAGGTGATTTCATGCCCGCGCAGATTCCATGTCCGGCGCCGCGAATAGCCGCAGGCCAGCAGGTAGCCAAGCCCGGTCAGCAGAAGCGCGAAACCCAGCCATTGCAGGCCTGTGGTGCTAAGTTTCCATGCGTCAGGCAGCCGGATCAGCCGCAGGGAAAACAGGATACCTGCGAGCAACACGTAGCCCAGCCAGTTCGTGATCAGGCTGAAGCTCAAGATCCGGGTGATGGTGGCGACATCCAGACCCAGGCGCGAATACAGGCGGTAACGCAGCGCAACACCGCCAATCCATGCGCCCAGATTCAGATTGAATGCATAGCAGACGAATGTAACGGGTAATACCTGGCTGCTGGGAAGCTGATGGCCGGTGTAGTGGCGTCCAAGCAGATCGAAACTGGCGTAGACACAATAGCTGGCAACAGCTGCCACCAAACCGAGTGACAGATTAAGGTTGCTGAATGACCCAATTGCCCGTGTGACATCAGCCCAGTCCAGATTCCTGACCAGCTGAAACAGAAACCACGGCACCAGCACCAGCACAATCAAGAGCAGCAGACGATTGCCCCGGCGTCGCCAGACTGGATGTGCTGAATTGTTGTCGCTGTTCGAGGATGCGGCCATGTCCCAACCTCGTTCGTCTGTCATTGCCAATGCTTCGAACAAGCAAGGAACAGGCCACTGATCCGCGAAAATTCCTCCAGAACGCGGTGCCGATGCCTGCGTGGCAGTGACGTTGCTTCCGCTCCCGTTGCTTTTACCAACGTAACGGATGGCGCTGGACATACAACAACGAAAGACCGAACATGCTTTTACTGGTGCGGAACACAAAAACATTTTCAAAAAACGGAGATGACTTTGCGCTGGACATGCAATGCATGCTCGGCGCAGAGCTGAAAAGGAGCTGTTCAATATATGAAACGACTGGCGCTGATCGACGATACCTTTTTACGTCTGGAGAGCCGCAGACAACCCCTGCATATCGGTGTGTTGATGCTGTTCGAACCGCCGGAAGGGGCAGGCAAGGATTTTGCCAGGAAGATCGCCGAGCGCCTGCGGGAATGCGCCACCATTACGCCGCCCTTCAATCAGCGCCTGGTGCGTCGCAATGGCCTCCATTACTGGACGGAAGATTCCGAGCTGGATCTCGATCATCATTTTGTGCATCTTTCGCTGCCGGAGCCTGGCCGGATTCGGGAACTGCTGGCGATGGTGTCCCGGGTTCACAGCAGTCACCTGGATCGGGCGTTTCCGCTGTGGCGGGCCTATCTGATCGAGGGCATAGAAGATGGCCGTATCGCGCTGTATATCAAAATTCATCATTCGATGACCGATGGGGTATCCGGCATCCAGATGCTGGCGTCAGCCTTGTCGAAGGACAGGGAGGCATCGAAGTCCATGCCGCCGCCCTGGGCTACCGGCATTCAGAAATCGAAATTCGCGCAACCATTGCCGGTGCCGACACCGCACATGGGCAGCCTTTCGGCGCTGCGTGCAATGGCACGGGGCGGTATTAAGTCCAGTGTCAGGTCGATTCAGGCCGTTGGCCGGGAATTGTATAAATCGTTCCAGGATTTTCGTTCGCACAATCCGGATTTCGCGCTGGGCGGTCAGGCGCCACGTTCACTATTCAACACCAAGGTCAGTGCGTCGCGACGTTTTGCCGCACAATCCTATTCCCTGCCGCGCATAAAAGCTGTGGCCAAGGCGACCGATGCCACCACCAACGACGTGATTCTGGCCATGTGCAGCGGCGCGCTGCGGCGTTATCTGGAGGATCGCAACGAACTGCCCGAGCAGCCTTTGCTGGCAGCTGTTCCGGTATCAGTTCGCCGCAAGGGGCATCAGAGCGATGCGGCCAATGAAGTGGCGTTCACCATTGCGCACCTGGCCAGCCATGTTGCCGATCCGGTGGCGCGACTCAAGGCCATCAAGAGTTGCATGGATTACAACAAGCAGCGCATCAAGAATCTGCCGCCCGGCGAATTGACCACCTACGCCGCCATGATGCTGCTGCCCGGCGCCACCAACACATTGCTTGGCTACGCGCCGGATAAAGTTCTGGGCAATCTGGTTATTTCGCACGTGCCCGGTCCGCGTTCCACCATGTACTGGCAAGGCGCGAAGCTGTGCGGTTTGTATCCCGTTTCCCTGATCGTCGACACCGTTGCGCTCAACATCACCATTGTCAGCCGCAACGATTCGGTGGATTTTGGTTTGATTGCCTGCAGCAGAACCGTTCCCAGCATGCAGAGATTGCTGAAATATCTGGAAGACGCGTTGCAGGAACTGGAAGTTGCGTTGCAGTTGCCAGCCGGCGGGACGTCCCCGGTTTTGCCAGTGGACGTGCCGAAAACATCTGTCGTTTCACACGGATCTGACGTGGCTATACTGGAAACCACGAGCTGAATCCATGCTCTGAACCAGCGCAAATGCAGGGACCTGTATGACATCAGCTGCCGCCGATTCCGCACTTGGCTACCCACACTGGGTCAACCAGTTGCCTGCCGATTTTTACCGTCAGTCGCCGAAAGTGCGCCGCGGCTTCAATCCCGCCATGACGTTCACAGTCGGGGTTGATCTGGTGATCCGCACCGGGTTGTCGGTGGCGATGGCGGGTTTCAGCATTCCCTCGGATTTCAGCGGATCAAAGCTGGCGTCGGTGCTGCGCCAGGGTAGCGAGATGAGCGGGCGCAGTGATGCCGAGCTGTTTCACCGGCCCCGCCCCCAGCCCGAGCTGGAGGTGCTCGAGGCGCGCCAGCCAAAAGGCGTTGACGAGGGGATCTTTGAACAGTTGCAGTGGCGGTCGCTGTATCAGCCGGATACCGGCTCTTCTCCCACCAATAATACCGCCTCCAATAATGACAGGGTGGTGGCCTGGTACTGGCGGCATGGGGACAAGCCCCGTCCCACGATTGTGCTGGTGCATGGTTTCCTGGCGCCCTGGTGGGAAATCAACGAATTCTATCTGGGTCTGCGTTTCCTCTATGACCTGGGTTGCGACGTGGTGTTGAAGACGCTGCCGCATCATGGCCCCCGCGCCCATTCGGCAAAACGGGTGAGCGGGATGGGCTATTTCTCCCGTGGCGTGGACTCATTGAATCATGCGGTGGTGCAGAGCACCTACGATATTCGCACGCTGGTGGATGTGCTGCAGCAG
>JBMOPR010000642.1:0-8855 GCA_049323075.1 Pseudomonadota bacterium | reverse complement strand
CCGGGTGCAGGGCAGCGGTGCCGGTGGATTCAACCCGGTGTAATGCTGGATCAGTTGCACCGAGCGGTCGCCGCCATCTTCCTTAAGATGGCCGAAGGGTTTGCAGAACGCCACGCGCAGACCTTTCTGGTCCAGCGCGTGCAGCAGGCCCAGGCAGATGGTGGTAAGTCCGACTCCGGATTCGGTGGGCGCCAGCAGCAGGGTTTTCATCGGTGGATTCCTTGTCAAACGTTCAGGCCATTTCTGTGTCAGGTCGGGCAAGCAGTTGTGCGGTCTGGCGGGCGATCATCCATTCCTCGCGGGTGGGGATCACCAGCACTGCAGGCGCGCCAGCGGGTGCAATGTTGCGTGGTTCCTGTGAGCGCGCATTGTTTTTTTCCGGATCGATGCGGAAGCCAAGCCCCTGCAACAGTTCGATCACCTGCGCGCGCACCGGTGCGGCGTTTTCACCGATGCCGCCGGTGAAGGCGATGGTGTCGATGCGACCCAGTGGAACCAGATAGGACGCAATGGTTTTTGCCAGCCGGTAGCAGAACAGATTGACGGCCAGTTGCGCACCTGCGTGGCCCTGGCTGGCGGCCTGCAGCAATTCGCGCATGTCGTTGCCGATGCCGGACACACCTTTCAGCCCGGCTTCGCGGTTGAGCCGTTCGGTGAGCTGGTGAATGTCGATGCCCAGTTTGTCTGCCAGGTATTCGTGCAGGCCTGGATCGAGATCGCCGCAACGGCTACCCATCACCAGTCCTTCCAGCGGGGTGAAGCCCATGGAGGTATCGATGCTGTGCTGGCCCTTGATCGCGCACAGGCTGCAGCCGTTGCCCAGATGCGCGGAGACGGCGCGCACGGTGTCTGGCGCGGTGCCGGTGAGGGCAGGAATGGATTCGGCGATGAACTGGTGGCTGGTGCCGTGAAAGCCGTAACGGCGCACGCCCCATTGGCGATACCACTGCGCCGGAACAGCGTAGTGATACGCCACCGGAGGCAGGGTGCCGTGAAAGGCCGTGTCGAAAATCGCCACCTGGGGCAATGCCGGCAGCAGCTGACGGGCGATGCGGATGCCTTCCAGATTGACCGGATTGTGCAGCGGGGCGTAGTCGGAATAGCGCTCGATCTGCGTGATCACATCGGCGTCGATCAGCGTGGGCTGGCGGAAGCGGTCGCCGCCGTGCACCACGCGATGGCCGACGGCGCTGACGTCGGCCAGCAGGTGCCACTGATCCAGCTGGTGGATGATGGTCTGCAACGCGCCGGCATGACCATCGCCCGCCAGTGCCAGCTGTTGCGGTTCACCATTGCGGCTGATGCGCAGCTGTCCGGTACCGGCTTCCTGCAGCCGGCTGGCGGTGCCCTCGCACAGCGGGGTGCTGGCAACCTGGCGGTCCCCTGCGCAGGGGTAGAGTGCAAACTTGATGGATGAACTGCCGCAGTTCAGCACCAGTAGGGTGGGCATGTCGCAGGCTCCTGGCGATTTCGGGACATTCTCGGGAAGCAATCCTGTCGGGATTCTAACATAGTCGCCCCGCGCCAAACGGGGGTGGCTTTGCTGCCACGGCACGGCGTTACCTGGCTTTTTCCTGGCCTTTTTTCCAGGCTTTTTTACTGCCGATAGCAAAACCTGCTCCAGCGCATGGTTGCGTGTCGGGCACGGGCCTATTCTTGCAAGCCAGTGATTCCGTCCTTGGAGAATTGCATCAGGTGTGCCCGTGAATAGTGAACCTTGCAATGTTGCAGAGCACCGGGTGAATGTGAAACGCAGTCGCCCTGCCGATTGCCTGCGCTGCTCCCTGCGCAAAAAAATGTTGTTTGCCGAACTGGAGCTGCCCCCGATTGCCGAATTGTTGGGCGCCGTCAGTACCCAGCAGATCCGGCGTGGATCAACCCTTTATGTGCAGGGTGAGTCAGGCATCATGCTGTATGCGGTGCGCAAGGGGTTGGTGAAACTGACGCAGTCCGGCGCCGATGGCTACCAGCGCATTGTGCATATCGCCGGCCCTGGTACCTGTGTGGGCATGGAAGGATTTCTGGAACCCGGCTATCACCAGACGGCGGAAGCTTTGACAGACATAGATGTGTGCGCGATTCCCGTGCTGGTGGCCGGGCGTATTGCCACGCAGCAGCCGGCTTTTTACCGCGCGTTGCTGCAGCGCTGGCAACAGCAGTTTGCCACGGCGGAACGCTGGATGATGGAGTTGTCGCAGGGAACCGTGCGCCAGAAACTGGCGCGGCTGATACTGATGCTGGACGATATCGGTGACACGGACGGACAGATCCGGCTGCTCAGCAATCTGGATAGTGCCGGCATTCTGTCAACCACGATGGAAACAGTCAGCCGTCATGTTGCGGAATTCAAACGTGCCGGCACCCTGGCAAAAGTAGGGCCGGCACTGTACCGGATCGACAGGTCTGGTTTGCAGCGGGCAGCTGAGAGCCCTGAGTAAGCTGCCCCGCTTGAACTGATCCTTCAACTATGCTGTTTTTCCTGCTTCTTGCGATGGGCATCCTGGTACACGAATACTCCGATTCCCAACAGAAACACCAGCGTGCCACCGACAGTAATCAAACCTGCAATAACAACATCATCTAAGAACATGATACACCTCCGCTATCAACTGCTTTCAGGCTAGCAGCGGGGTGCAGTATTCCCATGACGTCGGTCAGGTTTTTCCGGGGCGCGCAGGCACAAGCCGCTGGAAAGTGCAGCGCGCTTTGATGCGGGTCAACAGATGCGCAGGTGCCGGGTTTTCGTCGTGGCGCAGACGCTGGTTATAGTGCCGGCGCCTGTTATAACGCCGGCATTACTGGCCTGGATTGCTGCTGCCATTCGTCTGGCGTGAAGGCGCGGATACTCAGGGCGTGTATCTCGCCGGTGCGCAATGCCTCGGTGAAACCTTCCAGCGCCAGCTGCTGCCGTGCCACCGGTCGCATGCCCTGAAAATGCGGACTGACCACCGTCACGGTAAAGCTGCAGTCGGCACCGTCCAGTAACACTTCCGCATTGGGTACACCAGCCTGCAGAATGTCGACAATCGTTTGCCGTTCCATCACTCGGCCGCCTTGGCAACCGCTGCCGATTTGCCCGCACCATCCAGCAGCGGCTTGAGGGAACCGTCCGCTTCCATGCCCAGCACGATGTCGCAGCCGCCGATCAGCTCGCCGTCCACGAACAGCTGCGGGAAGGTGGGCCAGCGCGATATGGAAGGCAGCCGCTCGCGAATGAACGGTGACGCCAGCACGTTGACGAAGCTGAAGGGGACAGCGGAGCGCTTGAGCGCGGCCACGGTGGCGCCGGAAAAGCCGCACTCCGGCGCGTCCGGTGTGCCTTTCATGTACAGCAGCACCGGATTGGTGGCGATCTGCTGGCGGATGACGGCTTCGGTGTTGGAGGTAGTCATGGTGGTGTCCTTGATTCTCAGGTTGAAGACAATTGATGTGTTCAGGCGCGCGCTTCCGCCCGTACCGGCTTCGGTGACGATGGCAGATCGCGGGCCGCAATCCAGCGCTGCAGCAATTCACCCGGCAGCGTGACAGATTGCACCAGCGCCAGACGCCAGGCATCGAAACCGCCATCCACGCTGTAACAGTTTTCAAAACCGAAATCGGCGAACAGGCGTGCCATGTCCTGGCTGGAATTGCCGTGGTAGCAGTAAATCACGACGTGAATATTTTTGGGTGAGTGCTTCAGCAGCGACCGCATGTTCATGTCGTTGAGATGCAGGGCGCGGGGATGATGGTGGCGACAGTACGCGTTCATGTCGCGCATGTCGAGCAGCAGCAGGTTTTCGTGTTGCAGCAACAACCATTCGGCTTCGTCCACACTGATTCGATTGAACTTGCTCATTGCTCGTCTCCAAAACAGTCCTGGTAGGTGGGGCACTGGTCGCAGCTGGGAGAGCGGCAGACATAACCGCCCTGCTGTTCGCAGAGTTGCTTGTAGAAGAATTTCTTCCAGCGCATGTCGCGATCGTTGCGCAGGGCCACGACGGGAAAATTGTGCAGCAGCATATCCCGTAGCGCGGCCCGCGACGGCAGGCCCAGATCGCGCCACAGGTGATTGCCGCCGAGGCAGCCGGCAGCGACGATATCGGCCAGCCAGATTTCCGCAATGTCGGCATTGCGGCGGCCGTTCAGCAACAGCGCGCGGATTTCCTGCCATTCATCGCGCCGCATTTCCAGCAGCTGCTGGCGCAGTGCGCCCTTTTCCAGGGCCTGGTTGGCGGCGGTGATTTCCACTGCGCACTGTTCTGTCTGGAAGGGCACGGCAAGTCTTTGCAGCAATTGCGTGTATCCGGAGAAATCAAGTCCGAGGTTGTATGGCAGGCAACCTTCACCGTTGCGTTGTGCCAGCAGGATCAGGCTCAACCATTCGTGATTGCTGTTCTGCGCGGCGTTGACGTCCGGTAGCAAGGCAAGTTGGGCATTCATTCTTGGCCTCCTATTATGGTGCTGCAGCGGCCGGCACTGGAATCGCGTGAACAGCTCTCCAGATTTTTGCTGCCGGATTCCGTTGTTGTCAGCGGGTCGGGTATTGCCTGCAGACCGAGCGCATGCGCCAGTGCCGGCCAGTCGAAACCGCTGCAACGGAATTCATCGGCCTCAATCAACGGTCGCCGAATCAGCAACGGATCAACCAGCATGGCAGCCAGCGCAGAATCGGTACCGATGTTGAGGGGGTCAACGTGGCCAGACTTGATCGCCGGCGCGCTGGGGTTGAACCATTCCGGCACCGGCCGCGTACCGAAAAAAGTCCGCAGGCGCGGTGCTGTCCAGGATTCCGTGAGCAGGTTGCGCACGCTCAGGGTCGCACCCGCCTGACGCAGGATCTGTTTCTGGCGGGCGTTGCTGGCGCAGCCCGGCTTTTCATAAAACAGCACAGTCACCATGGCGATGGCCTCATCCTGCCGCAAGCGTTCAGCGCGCCTGTATCTCGCGCATGGCTTCTTCCATTTTTTCCGGCGGGATGCCTGTCAGCGATCCCGGCGGATTGATGGCTTCACCGGCGGCGTTGAGAATGGCCGATTCGATCGGGCAAATGCTGGCGCATTGGGGATCGGCATGATCCCCTTCGCATTCCGTGCATTTCGACGGGTTGATCAGGAAATGCGGTGAACTGTGGTAGATCGCATCACTGGGGCAGACGTCGACGCAGGCCCAGCAGTTCACACATAGTTCGACAATTTTCAGTGCCATGTCCCTCTCCCGATTACAGAACAGTGAATGTTGTCAGGCAGTGACTTCCAGCCGCTCCGGCGCAGCGGCTTCCAGCTTGCCGGCCGCGGCCATTTCCTGGTACACGGCCATTACTGCATCCTCGATCGGCTCCATCGCGTGTTCGCCGTTGGGGTGGATGCCGGCCTCTTCCAGCGACGACCAGGGTTCATAGCCGATCTTGGAACAGAGCACGGCTTCGCAGCCTTTCAGTGCGCGGATGGCGCCGGTGAGTGCGCTTTCCTTTTCGCCACAGGCGTCGTTGCCGATGCAGTACTGGTCCACCTTGCGGTGACTGATGAAACGCACGCCGGCGGGCGAGGCTTCATACACCAGGAATTCCTTGGCGTGGCCGAAGTGCTGGTTGATGATTCCGCCACCGCTGGTGGCAACCGCCATCAGTACCGGACGGTAATGCTTGCTCACTGCGGTTTCCGTGGTGGGCACGCTCATGGCGGCGAGGCGGGATTTCTTCGCCTGCTTCTCGTCGAGTTCTTCCATGATGGCTGCGTGGATCACCGCGCGTTTTTCCATGGCAGCGGCATAATCGATTTCCATTTCCTCAATCTTGTCCATGGTGAACTCTTCACCGCGATCCTCACCCAGCAGGCCCACCGCGTCGGCCCGGCATTGACGGCAATGCCGCATCATGTTCATGTCGCCGGAACAGGAATCCTGCAGATCCTGCAGTTCTTCCGGCTCGGGGCTGCGCTGCCCCATCACACCGTAGAAGGTGCCGTGTTCGGCTTCGGCGATCAGCGGCATCACGTTGTGCAGGAACGCGCCTTTCTGTTTGACGATGCGGCTCACTTCCTTCAGGTGCTCGTCGTTGACGCCGGGAATCATGACGGAATTCACTTTCACCAGAATGCCGCGTTCCACCAGCATCTCCAGGCCCTTCTGCTGCTGCTCGATCAGGATCTTCGCGCCCTTCTTGCCGCGAATGCGCTTGTTGTTCCAGTAGATCCAGGGGTAGATTTTGGCGCCGATTTCGGGATCGACACAGTTGATGGTGATGGTGACGTGGTCGATGTTGTGCTTGGCCAGCTCGTCCACTGACGCCGGCAATGCCAGGCCGTTGGTGGAGACGCACAGTTTGATGTCCGGAGTTTGTTCGCTCAGCATGCGGAAGGTGCTGAAGGTGCGATCCGGATTCGCCAGTGGATCGCCCGGCCCTGCAATGCCCAGCACGGTCATCTGCGGAATGGTGGCGGCTACGGCCCGGACTTTTTTCACGGCCTGTTCCGGTGTCAGCACTTCCGATACCACGCCGGGGCGCGATTCGTTCGAGCAATCATATTTGCGATTGCAGTAGTGGCACTGGATGTTGCACGCGGGCGCTACTGCCACGTGCATGCGGGCGAAATAGTGGTGCGCGTCTTCGGAATAGCAGGGGTGGTTCTGTACCTTTTGCAGAATGTGGTCCGGCAGGTGGGAAATCTGTTCGCTGCTGCTGCCACAGCTGCCTGATGAGCAGCCGCCGCCGCTTTCCTGCCCCAATACGCTCAGTTCCATGGTCGGTCTCCGGTCGGTGCCCTTGCGGGCGAGGTGGTGAGTCTGGCTTCCACCGTATGGATAGCAATTGATATGCCGCGAAATTAAAGTCTTGTTTTTAAAGAGTTTAAGGCTGGAAAATGCGGAGTTTTTGTGGGGCTCCAGACAAAAACGCCAGCGGCGTTGTGTGGGGTGTACGACACAGTGCCGCCGCTGTGCGCTGTCAGATTTTGCGCATGTTGATGTTGAGGGTTTGCACGCGGTAGGCGATCTGGCGCGGAGTCATGCCCAGCAGGCGCGCGGCTTTGGCCTGCACCCAGCCGGCCTGTTCCAGCGCAGCGATGACGCGCTCGCGCTCGTCCATGGTTTCGTCGGTGAAATCCACGGCGGGGGCGGAAGAATGAGTCAGCAGCGGGCGGGAATCTTCGTCCAGTCCGGTGAGGGAAATAATGTCGCCGTCGACGGTACCGTCTTCGCTCATGATGGCGGCGCGTTCCAGGCAGTTTTCCAGTTCGCGCACGTTGCCGGGCCAGCTGTAACTCATCAGCAGGCGGGTCGCGCTATCCGTCAGGTGCAGTGGACGTTCCTGCCGTTGCGCCACTTTGTCCAGCAGGAATTCCGCCAGCTCGGGAATGTCGGCGGCGCGTTCACGCAGCGGCGGCACGCGGATCGCCATGACATTGAGCCGGTAATACAGGTCCTCGCGGAATTTGCCCTTGTCCACTTCCTGTTCCAGATCGCGGTTGGTGGCGGCGACGATGCGCAGGTTCACCTTGATGGTCTGGCTGCCGCCCACGCGCTCGAATTCGCCTTCCTGCAGTATGCGCAACAGCTTGGCCTGGAACTGCGGCGAGATTTCACCGATTTCATCGAGGAAAAGTGTGCCGCTGTCGGCTTGCTCGAAACGTCCCTTGCGCTGTTTGATGGCACCGGTGAACGCGCCTTTTTCGTGGCCGAACAATTCCGATTCCAGCAGGGTTTCCGGCAGTGCGGCGCAGTTCAGGCGCACGAACGGTCGGTGTGCGCGCGGCGAGTTGTAGTGGATGGCGCTGGCGATCAGCTCCTTGCCGGTGCCGGATTCGCCGAGGATCAGCACAGTGCTGTCCCACTTGGCGACGCGACGGATCTGGTCGAATACCCGGCGCATGGCCGGTGTGTGGCCCACCACCATGTTTTCAAAACCGAATTTTGCGCGCACTTCGCGGCGCAGCTCGTCGCGCTCGGTGGTGAGCTGTTCGCCGCGTTCCAGATTCACCGCCAGACGCACGGTTTGCGCCAGCAGGTGGGCGATGGCTTCCATGAAACGGGTGCGTTCCGCCAACAGGTCATCGGCCGGCGCATCCGGTTGCGCTGCCAGAACGCCTACGGTGGTGCCTTCCGCGTTCTTGATGGGAACGCCGACAAAAGGCAGTTCCAGATCATACAGCGCCAGGCGATCCAGAAAACGTGGTTCCGATGAAATCCGGCCCAGTACGATGGTAGAGCCGTGTTTCAGAATGCCGCCGATAATGCCTTCACCAATGCGGTAGCGCACCGAGCCGGAGCTGCGGGTGATGTTTTCATTGTCGCTGTGGATGGCGCCAATCTGCAGGCTGCTGTGTTCGGAATCGGAAATGGTCACCAGGCCGTGCTGCATGCCGGCATCATTGTGCAAAACCGCGAGCACCTGCGACAGGGTTTCCTCGATGGGCTGGGTGCGGCTCAGTATACGGGCCACCTGATACAGCGAACTCAGATGACGTTCCAGCAGCTCGGTGCGGCTGACCGGTTTGGGCGTGCTTCGCAGATGCATCGGCGTACTCATGGCAATCACTTCTCTCCCGGAATGCGGTCGCGATCAGGCGGCGGAGGAAAAGGGCAGTTCCACGATCATGCGGCAACCGCTGCGGTACTGGGTGTCGATGTAGACGGTGCCAGCGTGTTCCGCCACGATTTCCTGCACCATTGGCAGGCCCATGCCGCGGCAACCCTTGTGTGGTGGCTTGGTGGAAAAGAAGGGCTCGAACACCTTGTAGGTAAGCGCGGCGGGAATGCCGGGCCCCGAATCGCTGATCTCGATGCGCACGACATTTTTTTCCACACGGGTGCTGATCAGCAGATCGCGCTGGCTGATGTTGCGCGCGCTCATGGCTTCGATCGCATTGTCCACCAGCTGT
>JBMOPR010000641.1:0-8862 GCA_049323075.1 Pseudomonadota bacterium | reverse complement strand
TCCGCTGTGGTCGCGGTGGATATCGACCCGGACGCACTGCGGATGAGTGCGCGTAACGCCCGGGCCAACGGGATGGCGGTGGACACCGCCATCAGCTGCAATGCTTGCCACGACAGCCTGCTGCTGGCGGCGGACATCTGCTACGAGGAAGCCGGCTATGCGGCCGTTCTGGCCCATATTGCCGCCGGTGGCGCCGCCATCATCGCGGAATCCCGGCTGCGCGACCTGCACCTGCGGCATCCTCATCTGCAGCCGGTGGCGCAGTTTCAGGTGCGTACCTTTCCCGATCTGGAAGAATCCGAAAATTTTGATCTGGTGCGCATTTTTTCGACGATCACGGTTTGAAAAAACCTTGAAATTCCAGTCGTTACAAAGCAAAACAAAAACTCAACACAATCCCCTACGGATGCTCACTTATTAAGTTGTAACCCTCTGCTATAGTGCATCTGACTTTGATTTGACCAGTTTTCCAGACCATCCACTTTGACCGGTTCAGCCGGAATCGCGATTCCTTCAGAGCGGAGATAACCTCATCATGTTGCGGGAAGCATCGCACAATTTTCCTGGTGCAATGGGGTTGCTCAACTCGGGATACCGCGACACGGCTGTGCGAGACCGAATGTTGAGCGACACCTACAGCCAGGACGACATCAGGAACGGGTTTCGGGCTGAAATCCGCTCGCCCAGGACTGCCCTGGGGGAACGGGTAAAAATGGCCCTGGCTACCCTGTTCGCCATCACGTTGCCGCTGGCGTTCGTCACCCTGATCGGGCTTTCCTGTCTGGTCTGGTTCCAGTTCACCCGTGATTTGCTGCAGAACGGATTCGCCAGCCGGCCGGGCTGGGCTGTTGTCGTGGTGCTGGGCGATCTGTTTCTGGTGGGATTCCTGGCGGCCATGGTGCGGCGCCTGGTGCTGATCCGCCGTCATTCCCGCGAATATCTGGCGGTTTCCGTCCAGTCTCAACCTGAACTGCATGCCTTTGTGAACCATGTGGCGCTGCTGCTGCGGGTTCCCTTTCCCCGTGCCATCAAACTGGATGCTGAAGTGGGTCTGATCCTGCGGCCAGGTTCTCTCAAGGACATCCTGCTCGGACACGGGCCTGAAATCCTGATCGGTGTTCCTTTGCTGTATGGCCTGAGTGCGCGGCAACTGGCAGGTGTCATTGCCCATGCCTATGCCGGCTATACCAGCGAAGCACGCCGTTACGGCTACCCGCTGATCTGCGCCATCGACCGCTGGCTGTTCGCCCAGTCTGGCCTGGCCCGTTCCGCCACCTCCATCAAGGAAGAATTCCGTTCCCTGGATGAAGGTCGCTCCCGCCAGCGTCTGGCCGCTTCGTTGCGGCCCTTCGATTTCCTGGTACAGAGCACGTTTTACCTGCTGTATCGCATCATTTCGGCAGCCACCTTTGTGGTGAGCCGGCGCATCGACATGGTGGGCGACCAGTTTTCCTCCCGCATTGCCGGTTCCAGTGAATTCCGCTCCACCCAGTTCCGCCTGCGCTCGCTGCATTACGGCCAGCAGCATGCCAACCGCGAGTTGCTCAAGAGCTGGCGCAACAGCCGACTTTCCAGCAATTTCCCCTGTCTGGTGGTAGACCACGCCGATACCCTGCAGTTGTCGTTGCGGCCGCGCCTGATCCAGGAAATGGAAGAACTGGTGACGCCGCTGACTCGTAGTCGCATCGTCGATCTGGGGCGTATCGTCAACGTCGAACACTATCAGGACGAAGGCGCCTGCTTCCTGCTGGGGCCGGCCATTTCCCTGCTGCGGGGTGCCGACGGCATCGCCCGTACTGTTTCGATCGGCCATTACCATGCGCTGGGAATCCGCGAGCCGGAACTGATGGACACCCAGCGTCTGCCCGTGCCCGTGCCCGGTGAGCGGGACAAGGCCAATCGCACCGATGTATTTGCGGGCCTGGAACGAACGGGGCGCGTGATGCGTATCGACGATTTCGACATTCATGTTGCCCGGCCGGTCGACGAGCGTTGTGGCGAACTGGAAGACCTGATCGACAAGATTCACCACGATGCGGCGGTGATCCATCATCTGGCTGATACCTACCGCAATTTCGAATACCGCAAAAACCTGCTGCACACCCGCAAGGTCATTGAAGAAACGCTGGGAACCGGCGAAACCCGTGTGCGGGATATCGAAGTGCAGTGGTTGGGGCTGATCAAGGAGCAAAGCGAGATCAAGGCAGAACTGGTGCAGTACGAGTCCCTGGTGGCGCGCCGCATCGGTATCGTGCTGTCGCTCACCGTGGAGCGCCCCGAGATCCGTGAACAGCTGGCCCTGGCAGGTGATGAACTGCGGTCCCACGTTCTGCGGGTGACCGATGCCCTGACGTTTCTCGGCCGCGCCCATGAATCCCTGCAGCGCCTGCGCGCCTATACCCTGATTCTTGGCCAATTGATGGTGCATGCAACGTCTGAAGACGGCGAGGATGTCGGGCCGCGTCAGGACGAACTGGCGGAACGCTACAAGAAATACGTGCTGCTGGAGCTGGGCAGTGTGCTGCGGCAGATCGACAACGTGCCCCATCCCATGATGGTGTACGCACTCAATGCGGTGGAGGCGGCCAACCCTGCTGCGGCCAGCCTGCAGTGCCATTCCATCGGTCAGGCCATCCAGCTGGAAGTGCGGGATCTGGATTCCGCGTCATCCTGTCCGGAAGCCTGCCACCGGGTCGCCACGTCGGTGCTTCATTACATCGAAAGCCTGAATGAACAGCTGCAGGAGCGCCTGAGCCTGCTGGTGACCCGCACCGAAGCCCTGTTCGGGCTCGACAGCGTGCGCAATGCGCGCGCCGCCTATTCCAGGTAAGTGGCTGCCACTTCTTCCAGTGCCTCCTGCCCCTCGGGTGGCAGGTAGGGCAGGATCAGCGACATGACCTGATACACCCCCCGCCCCAGATCCTCCAGTTCCGGGTTGTCCCCCAGATTGCGCACCTGCTGGTAGTTCATCCAGTAAGTGCCGGTGATCACAACGTTGGTGGCCAGGGACTCGATCTGTTTGTCAGTGATGTTGATGATGCCGCTGTCGCGCATGCTGTTCATGATCAGGCGGCAGTTGGCGGCCTTTTTGTCGAGGATGCGGTTGAAGCGCTTCTGCAGCTTCTCGTTGCGCTCCAGGATGGTGGCCAGGTCCCGGTAAAGGAAGCGGTATTCCCAGATCCGTTCGAACACCATGTGGATATACATCCAGTAATCCATGATCTCCAGCCCTTCCTCCTGGGGCGACTGCAACACATCGTGCATGCTGGTTTCGAACTGCTGGAACAGCTCGGCGATGATTTCGTCCTTGTTGCGGAAGTGGTAGTAGAGATTGCCCGGACTGATGTCCATTTCATTGGCAATGTCGATGGTGGTGACGTTGGGTTCACCACACAGGTTGAACAGTTCCAGGCTGGTAACCAGGATGCGATCGCGTGTTTTCATGCCGGGGTCGGCTATCCCTAAGGAGATGAGGTCATCGATGATCTGGCGTTAAGAATACGTCAGCGTCCCGATCAAGTCATTAATCGGTTGTTTTTTCAGTCGGTTAAACAGGCTGGGTCGATGGCTCACCGCTCGGATTGATAAATGGTTTCAATGACAAGATAATATGCGCCCCACAGCGACGAACCGTGACCGCCGTCAGGGCTTACGGTGCTAGGTCGGCATTCCATTGTTGGCACTCCATAAAAGGTGACGTTCCGTGACAGACCAGTCAAAACAGCATTTGCAATCCTGGGTTAACCGTGAGGCCCTGGCCGAATCCATGATCCCCATGATCGGCAAACTGTACCGCGAGCACAGCGTGGTGACCTCCGTGTATGGCCGCCCGATCATCAACCGTTCGGTGATCGACATCATCAAGGCCCACCGTTACGTCCGCCAGCTGCAGGGCGAGCCGCTGGATGTTTCGGAAAGCTTCCCGGTGCTGCAGGCGCTGACCAAGCTGAACCTGGGCCCGGCCCGCATTGACATCGGCAAGCTGGCCACCAAATACCGCAGCCAGGGCGGCAACCTGAGCGTGGAAGAGTTCGTGCGGCGCGAAGTGGCCGACGCGCTGGACCCCACCATTACTCCAGCTTTCAAAGGCCGCGACGTGGTGCTGTACGGATTTGGCCGCATTGGCCGTCTGGTGGCGCGCATACTGATTGAAAAGGCCGGCGGTGGCGATGCCCTGCGTCTGCGTGCCATCGTGGTACGTAATGGTGGCGCAGAGAACGACCTGGCCAAGCGTGCCAGCCTGCTGCGCCGCGATTCTGTGCACGGTTCCTTCCGTGGCACCATCACCATCGATGAAGAAAACCAGGCGCTGATTGCCAACGGCAACTACATCCAGGTGATCTATTCCGATGCGCCGGATAGCGTTGACTACACCAAGTACGACATTCATAACGCTATCGTGGTGGACAACACCGGCAAGTGGCGCGACGAAGCCGGCCTGGGCAAGCACCTGAAGTGCCCCGGTGCCAGCCAGGTGGTACTGACTGCGCCTGGCAAGGGCGAGCTGAAGAACATCGTGATGGGTGTGAACGACAACGAAATCACCAACGACGACCGCATCCTGTCGGCGGCCAGCTGCACCACCAACGCCATCGTGCCGGTATTGAAAGTGGTGAACGATCTGTACGGCATCCAGTACGGCCACGTGGAGACCGTTCACTCCTATACCAACGACCAGAACCTGATCGACAACTACCACAAGGGCAATCGTCGTGGCCGCAGCGCGGCGCTGAACATGGTGATCACCGAAACCGGTGCCGCCAAGGCCGTTGCCAAGGCGTTGCCGGAACTGAAAGGCAAGCTGACCGGCAATGCGATCCGCGTTCCGACGCCCAACGTATCCATGGCGATCCTGAACCTAGGCCTGAACAAGGAAGTGTCGAAGGAAGAGCTGAACGACGTACTGCGCGCTGCTTCCCTGGACGGTCCGCTGCGCAAGCAGATCGACTATGTGAACTCGCCGGAAGTGGTGTCCACCGACTTTGTTGGCTCCCGCTATGCCAGCATCGTGGATGCCGAGTCCACCATCGTGAATGGCAACCGTTGTGTACTGTACATCTGGTACGACAACGAATTTGGTTACAGCTGCCAGGTGGTGCGCATGCTGCAGAAAATGGCAGGCGTAAACTATCCGACCTTCCCAAAATGATGCAGTGAAACGGGCTGGTCCGGTGGCATAAATGATCCGGATCAAGCCCCGAAAACAAGTCGGAAAAGGGCAGCAGTTGCTGCCCTTTTTTGCGCCACGACGCCGCAATTTTCCATTGAAAATAGTGGGTTGCGCCGGCTTTTGCTGGCCATTTAACCTATCCATCGCATTGAACCCTCGCTATAATCCGGGACACTCCAGGTTTGAATCAGGAAGCGGTCAGGGGTCATGAGAAAGATCAAGCGAGGTCTGAATCTCCCCATCAGCGGCGCGCCGAAGCAGATCATCGAAGATGGTCCCGCCATTCGAACGGCAGCCGTGCTGGGTAATGATTACGTCGGGGTCAAGCCCACCATGCAGGTCAAGGTGGGTGATCGGGTAAGGAAAGGGCAGACGCTCTTTACCGACAAGAAAAACGAGGGAGTCCGCTTCACCGCGCCGGTGGCGGGTGTCGTCGCCGCCATACATCGGGGCCACAAGCGGGTAATGCAGTCGGTGGTCATCGATGTGGAGGAGGGTGGCGAAGAGAGTTTCGCGGCCTACTCGCCCACCGAGCTGAGCCAGCTCGGTCACTCCCGTGTCGAGCAGAATTTGCTGGCATCCGGTCTCTGGGCTGCCTTCCGTACCCGTCCTTTCAGCAAGATTCCCACACCTGGTACCGATCCCCATTCGATATTCGTCACCGCCATCGACACCAATCCGCTCGCGGCCGATCCCGCTGTCGTCATCAAGGACGAAGTGGTGGCGTTCCAGCATGGCCTGGATGTGTTGTCGAATCTGAGTAAAACGGTCTATCTGTGCAAGGCGGCCGGCGCGCGCATCGGTGGCAACGGCATTGCCAGGGAAGAGGAATTCGACGGCCCCCATCCCGCTGGTCTGCCGGGCACGCATATTCATTTTCTCGATCCGGTGCACCTGAAAAAGGTGGTGTGGCACATCAACTATCAGGATGTGATCGCCATCGGCAAACTGTTCACCACTGGCAAGCTGTGTAATCAGCGCGTGATTGCGCTGGCGGGTCCGCAGGTGACCCGCCCCCGTTTGATCCGCACGGTGCTGGGTGCCAGCACGGATGAACTGGTGGCAGGCCAGACCGAACCGGGTGAGAACCGCGTGATTTCCGGATCGGTGTTGTCGGGTGATACCGCCTATGGACCCTTCGCGTTTCTCGGGCGCTATCACTTGCAGGTCACGGTGATTCGGGAAGGTCGCGAGCGCAACCTGCTGGAATACGTGTGGCCAGGTGCGGAAAAACATTCAGTGCTGAATACCTTTCTGTCGAAACTGACGCCGGGCAAGCTGTTCCCGTTCACCTCCACCACCAATGGCAGTCAGCGCGCGATGGTGCCGGTGGGTTCCTACGAAAAAATCATGCCGCTCGATATTCTGCCCACCCAATTGTTGCGGGCGCTGATCGTGGGCGACACCGAAACCGCACAGCAACTGGGTTGCCTGGAGCTGGACGAAGAGGATCTGGCGCTGTGTACCTATGTCTGTCCCGGCAAGTACGAATATGGCCCGATCCTGCGGGACAATCTGACGCGCATCGAGATGGAGGGTTGAGCCGGTGATCCGCAAGATTTTCGATAGTCTGCAACCCCATTTTGAGAAAGGCGGCAAGTACGAAAAATACAATGCCGTCTTCGAAATGTTCGACACGTTCTTCTACAGCCCGTCGTCGGTCACCCATTCCGCGTCGCACGTACGCGATGGTATCGACCTCAAGCGCATCATGATCACCGTGTGGCTGTGTACCTTTCCGGCGATGTTTTATGGCATGTACAACGTCGGCGCGCAGGCGCTGGGTTACATGGCGGAGAAGGGTATTACGGCGCAGGGTGACTGGCGTTTCCTGATCACCGACCTGCTGATCGGTTATAACCCGGACAGCCTCTGGGATTGCTTCATTTACGGTGCTGCCTGGTTCGTGCCCATTTATGTCGTCACCTTCGCGGTGGGCATCGCGTGGGAAATCCTGTTCGCGGTAAAGCGCGGTCATGAAGTGAATGAAGGGTTCTTCGTTACGTCGGTGCTGTTCGCGCTGACCTGCCCGCCCACCATTCCGCTGTGGCAGGTGGCGCTGGGTATTTCGTTCGGTGTGGTGCTGGGCAAGGAAGTGTTTGGCGGCACCGGCAAGAATTTCCTCAATCCGGCGCTGACGGGGCGCGCGTTTCTGTTTTTCGCCTATCCGGCCAGCATGTCCGGTGACGCAGTGTGGACAGCGGTGGACGGTTTCTCCGGTGCAACCGCGCTCAGTGTCGCAGCAGAGGGCGGCATGCAGGCGTTGCAGGGACAGCTTACCTGGATGGATGCGTTTATCGGCAACATGCAGGGTTCGGTGGGTGAGACCTCGGCGCTGGCACTGGCCATCGGTGGCCTGGTCCTGATGATCACCGGCATTGCATCCTGGCGCATTGTTGCCGGCGTTTTCGCGGGCACGGCGGCGATGGGTATCCTGTTCAACAGTATCGGCAGTACCACCAATCCCATGTTCGAAATTCCGTTCTGGTGGCACTACGTGCTGGGCGGCTGGGCACTGGGTACCTTCTTCATGGCGACCGATCCGGTGTCGGCAGCGATGACGGATACCGGCAAATGGGTGTTCGGCGCGCTGATCGGCGTGATGGTGATGCTGATCCGGGTGGTGAATCCCGCCTTCCCCGAGGGCATGATGCTGGCGATCCTGTTCGCCAATCTGCTGGCACCCACCATCGACTATTTCGTGATTCAGGCGAACGTGAAACGGAGGCTGGCGCGCATGGCCAGTAATAGCAGTGTCCAGTAACGATACGACCGGTAAAACCCTGCTGGTGGCCACCGCGCTTTGCGTGTTCTGTTCGATTTTCGTGGCCTATGCCGCCGTGGCGCTGAAGCCGGAGCAGGAAGCCAACAAGCAGCTCGACAAGAACAAGAGCATTCTCGCCGCGGCCGGTTTGCTGGATTCCGGCAAGAAAGTGAAGGACGTGTTCGACCAGCGTATTGAAGTGCGGGTGGTGAATCTGGATACGGGTGAATACCTGACGGAAGCAAACGCCAGTGCCGACTGGGAAAAGGCCATCGTGCAGAATCCACTGGCTTACGATCAGCGCAAGGCCGCCAAGATTCCCGGGCAGAATGAAATGCTGGACGGTGCGATCGATATCGCGGTAATCAAGCGCCAGCCCAAGTACGCCACGATTTATCTGGCGAAGAACGAGCAGGGGCAGGTGGAAACCATCATCCTGCCGGTGAATGGTTATGGCCTGTGGTCCACCCTGTATGGTTTCCTGGCGCTGAAAACCGATACGACTACTGTCGTGGGAATGGGTTTTTACGAACACGCCGAGACGCCGGGTCTGGGCGGGGAAGTCGACAATCCCAAATGGAAAGCCGTGTGGCCTGGCAAAAAAGTTTTCGATGAATCCGGCAAGGTCAATATCCAGTTGGTAAAAGGTGTTGTCGATCCCGCTCATCCACAGGCGGTGCATCAGATCGACGGACTGGCGGGCGCCACGCTGACCAGCCGCGGTGTCACCAATCTGGTGAATTACTGGCTGGGCAGCAACGGATTCGGTCCTTATCTGGCGAAAGTCAAAGCGCAGGGGGTATAAGTCATGGCTTCGGAAAACCGCAAGGCATTGGTAGACCCGATCATCGCCTCCAACCCGATCATGGTGCAGGTGCTGGGCATCTGTTCCTCGCTGGCTGTGACCAGCACCCTGAAAACGACCATT
>JBMOPR010000640.1:0-8905 GCA_049323075.1 Pseudomonadota bacterium | reverse complement strand
ACGCTGGCCGCGTTCGCCGAGCGTTTTCCCTTTACCCAGATCACTTCCAGCACCGGTGTGGACGACGAGGTGATCCAGCGCATCGCCCGGGGTGAAGCGGATTTTGCGTTCATCACCCGCCGCGACGCCTATCCCGAGGAAATCGATTTCAGCAATCTGGGCCAGCAACGGGTGCTGACCCTGGCCAGCCCGGAGCATCCGCTCACCCGCAGCAAATCAACCTCGCTCACGGAAGCGGCCAAGCATCGCCAGATCATCACCGCATCGGCCACCAGCACGCGGCGCTGGCAACTGTCGCCGCAGATCTGGACCTGCGATTCCCTGTTGCAGGCGCTGGAGCTGGCCAGCAAGAACGTGGGCTGGGTCAACGCGCCGTTCGAACTGGCGCGACCGTTTCTGAAAAGCGGCAAGCTGGTGGAACTGAATGTCACCAATGCGCTGCAATCCTGGAGCCTGGGCGTGGATCTGCTGTGGTCGAACCGCACGCCCAAGGGCAACGCGGCGCGCTGGTTCGCCCGCGAGGCTGGCCGCCTGTACGGCAACTACTACAGCGAACCTATCGCTTCCGGCGATGGAACCTGACTTGGTGCGCCGCACGGCACGACGCAAGATGGCGGCTCACCGCGCGGCCAATCCCGGCCCCGCGTTCGTTTACCCTGCACAGGAAGCCATTGCATGAACGCCAGCACACAGACGCAACTGATCCAGGCCTTCGAACAGCATTACCAGTACGACGCTACCTATCTGCACGAACTGTTGCAGCACTCCCCCGCCGGCTACGAAAAATTTGTCGCCTTCCGCCCGCTGAGCCAGCATCGCGAGCAGCTGAGCCCGGAGACTTACTGGGTCGCCAAAATTGCCGCCATGCAGGTGGCGGATTGTGGCAACTGCCTGCAGCTGATCGTGCGCATGGCGCTGGAAGCCGGTGTGGCGCGGGAATGGGTGCTGGCCACACTGCAGGGTGGCAGCAAGCTGCCGGAACCGCTGCAGGATATTTACGATTTTGCCACCAGCGTGGCGTCCTATCGCAACGTCGATCCGGTGCTGCAGGAACGCATCCAGCGCCAGCTGAACAAGGCGCAGCTGATTGAACTGGGAATCTGTATTGCCACCACGTCGATCTATCCCACCATCAAGCGCGCGCTGGGGTACACGGTGAGTTGCAGTCTGGTGGAGATCGAAGCCTAAAACCGGCGAATGATCCGCTCAACGTCGACCGCGCGGGTTCGAGACAGAAAGCTCTTTGAGGGCTGAGAGGAACAGCGCATCCATGCGCGGGCTGAGTTCGGCCAGATTCGCGGCGCTGGCGTGGCTGGCGGAGCCAAACACCCGATGCAAGGCAACGTCAGGAGTAGTGGCGCCGATGGAAAGGCAGAGGCAGGCGACGCCGTCGGCACGCAGCTCCTCCAGGGCCTTGTGCGCATCGGCTTCCGCATAACGGGATTCATAGCCGTCGTCGTAGGGAAAACCGTCGGACAGCACCAGCAGCAGACGGTTGGGCGTGCCGGCTTCGTTCTTGAGTATTTCACCGGCGCCACGGATGCCGGCGCCAAGGCGCGTGTAGCCGTCGGGCTGCAGCTGGTTGAGGCGGGCGCGTCCGCCGGCGCCGAAACGCTGCGTGAAGGGCTTGAGCCCGAGCAGATGGACATTGGAACGTCCGTGGGAACGGAAACCGTAGACGGCGACGCGATCGCCCAGCTCTTCCAGCGTGACCGCCAGGGTGGCGGCGGCCCGTCGCTGGTGATCATGCACCGAGAGACCTTCCTGATCGGTATCCGTCGCGGAACCGGAGGCGTCGAGCAGGATAAGCACACCCAGATTGCGGGCCAGTTTGCGCCGCTCCAGATAAATGTGTTCGTGCGGCGAGTGGCCGGTTTTCAGATCGATGCACAGATTGATGAGTGCCTCGATGTCGAGATCCTCGCCATCCGGCTGACCGCGAATTACCTTGGGACCGAGACCGAGCCGCGTCAGGCGTCGACGCAGTACCTCGTCATGCTGAACCGCAGCAGCAGCAAGATCCGGCGCCGACAGCAGCGGAAAATCGATGACGCGGCACCACTCCGGCCGGTACTGGTTGTTGTGTACGTCCCACTCCGGATACAGCGCACCACCCACGCCGGCGGCAGCGCCGGGCGTGTCGCTGCTGGTGAAGTGAATCGGTACCGGCAGAGGCTTGGCATTTGCACCCAGGCTGCTGACCCGCCGGATGGTCCGCACCTGCATCTCGCCACCCGCCGCGCCATCACTGGATGAGCGCGACATGCTGAACAGCTTGCGGAAGAAATCCGACGCGCGGTTCGAGCTGAACAGCGGATTTTCAAACAGCTTGAGGATTTTGCTGGGCTCGGTTTGTTCGTCGTCATCCTCGTTTTCAGCTTCGGGCACATCGGTCAGATCGAACTGCAGGCGAAGATCTTTTGGCGTGGGTTGTGCACCGGGCCCGGCGGCCGGCGCCAACAATCGCGAAGGCCGGATGACGCCGAACCACGGGGGAGGATCGGCAATAGTCTTGCGGCTTTTGGCCAGCGCCAGCGATTCGTCTGCCGAAGCTGTTGCGGGCTCCCGGTCGGGGCGCAACGCAGCGGCCAGCGGCAAGCGCGTGGCAAGTTCAGCAAGCACCCGCTGCCCTTCCAGTGCCAGATAGCGGCGCGCGATCTGCGGACGTCCGCGCAATGATTTTACGCGTTCGTGATCGAGACTCCCGGCGCCGAGCAGAGCGCATTGCAGAAGCACCTCCTGGCGCTGTTCCTCGACTGAACCGCCCGCCGAGACGAACACCTGTTGCCCGTCGGTAAATGCGGCTTCTCCGTCCGCTGCGCTAACGACGCCAAGGGTTCGGCCAGCGAGAAAGGAGGCGAGAAAGCGGAACCGGTCGGGGCTCTCCGTTTCAGCGCTATTCATGTCGGCGCTCGCCATGCCAGCAGCACTCATGACCGGGGTATTACCGCATCGACCAGTTCGCCGAGTGCGCGGACAATATCAGGATCATCCGACAGCGCCTGCACGATGGCCGACCTTACCGCACTGCGCAGACTGAGCCCTTCCGCCACAAGCCCGCCGGCCAGTATCAGCATCCGGGTGGACGCCGCTTCCCGCAACTGTGCGCCACTCAGTTTCCGGATGGCGCCGCCAATAGTGACCAGCGTCCGCGCGGTTTCAAAATCGACACCTGCTTCGTGGGCCACCACTTCGGTCTCGATATTGGCGGGCTGAAAATCGAATTCGATCGCCACGAAGCGCTGGCGGGTTGATTCCTTGATGCTCTTGAGAACGCTCTGATAACCCGGGTTATAGGAAATCACCAATTGGAATCCGGGCGCCGCTTCCAGAATGGTGCCGAGCCGGTCGATGGGCAGCACGCGACGATGATCGGCGAGCGGATGGATAACCACCGTGGTGTCCTGACGCGCCTCCACTATTTCATCCAGATAGCAGATCGCACCTTCGCGCACCGCGCGGGTCAATGGCCCGTCCACCCAGACCGTCTCGCCACCTTTCAGCAGAAAACGCCCCACCAGATCCGCCGAGGTCAGATCCTCATGACCGGCCACCGTGATCAGTTCGCGGCCCAGCTCATGGGCCATCGCCTCCACGAAACGGGTTTTGCCGCATCCGGTCGGGCCTTTCAGCAACACCGGCAAACCGCGACGGGCCGCCGCGCGAAATACTTCCACCTCATCGTTGACCGGGCGGTAAAACGGCGCATCCACCGCAGAACGCGCAGGAATTTTTTCAGCACTGGTCATGTCACTTCTCTCCGCGGTCATAGGGAATTATTTTCGGCAGCTCCACACCCGCGGGAAAGACCACCTTGCCATCTGGATCTATGTAGGCGGAATTCTGGCCCTGGATGGGAAGCGCAGGATGGGGGCACAGTCTTCCCGTGCCTTCACCGCAGATACCCATGGTGAAATAGGAACGCTTCTGGATATCTTCCGGCCAGGGATCGGCATGCATCGCAAGCCACTGCGCCGGCAGGTTGTAGCAGACGAAGAAAAACAGGCTGCACGCCGCGAAGATCGCAAGGAACCGAACCATCTGTTGTTTTGCGAATCCACCCTGAACCCGTTCAAGACCACGCTCGACAAACGTGCGGCCGCGATCATCGGTGAAATAGCGCAGCGAACACAGTCCTGCCTGCACACCACCCCACATCAAGCCTTCGTAGAGCGGCCACTGGTAATAAGTGCCTGCATTGATTGACAACGACTGGATCGCGCCGGGATAGGTGAAAAGTCCCATCGGCATCAGGAACAGGCCTTCAATCACCAGATCGAAGAAAAATGTCCACGCGATCAGGACACCGATCAGGCCCAGGTTGCTGATCCCCGGCCAACGCATTTTCGCGCGCCGCATCACCCAGCATCCCAGTATCGTGCACAGCAACACACCGTAGGAATAACCCGGCGCATTCATCAGCAGCGGCTCCGCCATCATGCGCCCTGGTTCGCCATAGGATACCCAGCCCGGAATGTCTTTCACCCATGAACCGCGATTCCACATCCAGGTGTTGTAGGTACTCCAGGTGTTGAAGTAATTCAGCAGCGGGTCCTGGAAAAACAGCAGACCACAGGACACCAGCAGCATGCCGTCGGTGGTGATGCGCCGCTCCTGCCGCCAGGGCCGGATGATGAAGTAATAGATGCCGATGGGAAGACCGATACAGATGACCGTCGTCCAGATGACGAGGATGGTTTTCATGAACAGCGGCGGATCGCTGGGCCCGGGGGGCACCCGCACAAAATAGGGACCGGTGATCCACTTGGCCCAGATATAAATCTGAATGGCGAGAATCAGGCCACCCAAACAGGCCCAAATCTGAACGGGATTGAAGGTGGAGCGGGATTGGATACCGAGTGAATCGGCCTGTATCTGTTGAAACAGTGCTGGAGGTTTATTCATGTTCATGCGTTTCCGCTCCTTCGTTTCTTCTTCTTGAATTTTCCGTACGCTGATGTTATCAGCGGCGGGAACTGCGACATCCTCCCAAGGGACTATTTTTCCAAAAACTTACGGCATGAAAAATTTTATTTGCAGGAAACCATTCACTCTGTCGAAAACAATTTACTGGAAGGCTTCGAATCCCTTCTGGTTTTTCTGCAGTGGCAGAGCAAAGCAATTCATGTACATTCCCGCCAGCACATAGCTGCCGATCGTGAAGGTGAGATCCACCATCTGCTGCAAATTCAATTCGCTACTGAGTGCGGCCCAAGTTTCTCCATCAATGGTGGATGACTGGCGCATCTGATCAACCGCCACCAGTAGCAGCACATCCAGATCGCTCCAGCCTTCTCCGGCGGAGCCCAGAGTTATCCGTTTCACTTCGTCTTCTGATAGCACTCCATCGCGCACGGCGATTGCAGCATGCTGCGCCCACTCCACTTCAAACCGCCACAGCCAGGCCACGCGCAAAATGATGATTCGCGTATGGCGTGGTTCCAGGCTGCTCTTGCGCAGAATGTAATCGGCAAACGGAAAATAGACCCGCGCCAGCGCCGGGCTCTGCAATACCGTGGACAGGATGGGCGACAGTTTGTCCTTTTCAGCTTCATCACCGTTCAGCCCGTATTGACTGAAGGGCACGGAAAAAGATGCCAGAATTTGCCGGACGTCATCCGTCCACTGATCGTGGCCGATGGGCGGCATTCGCATCGGTTGAACGTCACTTTCTGACATGAATGGGGCCTCCCAGATGGGTTCCGCCATCCACCGGCAATATCACGCCCGTGACCTGCGCCGACAAATCGCTCGCCAGATACAGCGCAGCCTTCGCAACGTCGACCGGCATGCCCTGACGCTGCAACGGCTGCGCCACCCGGATGCGTTCGCTCATGTCATAAAACGTCATGCCGGCGGGAATATGGCCGGGTGCAATGCAGTTGACACGAATGCCATATTCCCCCAGATCCCGTGCGATGGACTTGGTGAAATGAATCACGCCCGCCTTGGCGGCGCGATAGGAAATCAGCGGCAGCCCCGGCGTAATGGCAGCGATGGATGAGGTGTTGATAATGGAGCCGCCACCATGCTTTGCCATATAGCGACCGGCACACTGGCTGCCGATCATCACACCGAATAAATTGACGGCAATGACGCGATTAAAATCCTGCAGATCATCTTCCAGAAAGCGGGAGTGAATCGCGCCACTGATGCCGGCATTGTTGAACATGATGTTGAGGCCGCCGAACTGCGTTACCGCAAACTCCACCAGCGACCTGACCTGATCGGCGCTGGACACGTCGGTTTGCCTGAACGCAACCGCCGCACCAATTCTCTCCGCCAGCGCCATTCCCTGGTCAACGTTGACATCCGCGATGACAACCCGGGCGCCCGCCTCGACAAAAAGTTCGACCGTGGCGAGGCCGATGCCGCTGGCTCCACCCGTTACAATCGCGACTTTGTCGGTCAACAGCTGCATGATCGGCATCCTTCAACTCTGCGGAATGGCATCGGTCATTTTTTCCACCAGCGGCCAGAGCACATCTTCCGCCAGGATCGTGCAGAAATATTCGTTGACCTGCTTGATCTTGCCGTCGGCCAGCGTAAACACCATGCAATACTGATTGTTGTAGGGTTTGCCATCGCAGGTGGTTGCATTGCCTTCGAATTCCACCACCACGCGATCGCTCTCGGCGGTCACGCTTTTGATGTCCGGCCGCAGCCCGGTTGGCACCAGCTGCTTGAATGCGTCAATGGTGCCCACGATGGTGTCGTAACGACGAATGCCAGCGAATTTGCCAAACCCCTTCGCCAGCGTGAAGGCATCCTGCGCCAGGCAGGTGGCCGCCGTGGCACCATCACTGCTGCCCATGGCATTGATGAACTTGAGCACGACCTGTTTGTTCTGTTCGCTCATGATCTTATCCTTGTTGGCGGGCAAGCCTTGCGATTGCACATTTTGCGATTGTGATCCTTGTGATTGCGTCCCTTGCGATTGATTGCCGCCGGTAACAGCCAACCACAGTTTTCGCAACCAGTTCATCACGACCACAAGCACCGAACCTGGTCCGGACGTGTCAGCGTACGGCAACGCAGGCACGCCGACGTACTGCTCGATTTCGGCCTTGAGCTTTTCTGTGAACGCGCCGGCCAATGGATTGAACAGCGGCTTGCACACCGCTTCCCACATGGGCGCCATGGGCCCGCTGCCTTCCACCCGCAGTTGCAACCGCACATCGGTTGCCTGGGGCCCGGCTTTCGACGCGATATAACACCCGCCACCCACGACGGGCTCCGATTCCAGCTTGTAGGTAAAATTCACCCGCTCCGGTCCATCCCATTTCTCGACACAGACCAGCACGTTCACTGTTTTGACCAGACCACCGGCGCCCACTTTTATCGTCCAGCGGGAATTGTGTTCATCAATGATCGCGCACTCCCGGCAACCCGGCAGCAGACTGGCCCACTTGCCGATGTCGCGCACATAATCCCAGACGCTGTCGATGGGTGCGCCGATCACAAACGACTTTTCTGCTTCAATCATGCGGTTACCTCACAGACCCAGACGGTCCATTTCCTTTTGCAGCAGATCACTGGGATTGCCCGCCGCGTGACGACCGGCGAGATAACCGTGGGTCATGCCGCGCGCATTGGTGATGCCACTTTGCATCAGTGCGCCGTTATCCAGACGCGCCACGGAATTACCCGCGACGTACAGCCCGTCAATGGGTTTGTTGTCCCAGCCGATGGCACGGCAATGTTGATCCGCCACCACACCAGCGGCACAGATCCCGCCACCCGCCATGCGCTGCAGTTGCACGGCATAAAAAGGCGGTTTCAAAAGTGGCCCCAGATTGGCGTTCGGTTTGCGGGTGGGATCACCGCACATCAGTGCGCCCCACGGGAATGTGCCGCGTTTGAATTCCGGATCGTTGCCGGTTTCGCAGTAGCCGTTGAACGCGGCAACGGTGGCGGCAAGACCTTGTACATCCACACCGATTTTGTCTGCCAGTGCTGCGATGGAATCAGCAGTGGTTCCCATCGCTTCCGGCATTTCCTGTCCAGGCATCAGCGAGCCGAACGGATATTTCTCCCGCGCCTGGCTGTCGAAAATGGCCCAGCAGGGAAAGTTGGGATGGGTCTGGGTCGCGCCGTCGATAATGTCCAGCGCAAAATAGACCGAGCGATAAAATGCCTCATTGGAAAAGCGCTTGCCTGTGCGATTGACCAGAACAGTGTGCGGCAGCCCCAAAAATGGCAGGGCTCCCCGCCACAACGGCACGCCTTCTTCCTGCTCCTCGCCGGGCACGTGAAAACCCAGCATGCTGACATCGGGAACGCGGGCGACGCGCGCGCCGACCTGCCCGGCCAGGCGCAGATGGGCACCGTCGATTTCCGGCATCACCATCGATACCGGATTGAGCTGGTGTCCCAGCGTCTTCGCAAAATCGGGATTCCGCTCATAGCTGCTGACGGCGATGACAACACCACGATTGGCTTTGACAAAAAAGTCCTTGCCGTCGCGGGTGGCGCGCAGACCGACAACACGCGCACCGTCAACCACCAGTTCCTCCGCATTCACGCCTGTGAGCAGCGGAATCTTGCGATCCAGCACACCTTTGACAAAATACGCCGCCAGACCCGGGCCCGCGCAACGCTCATCCTTGCTCAGCCGCTCGGACATGACACTGAAATCCCAGTTGATCATGTTCGCCAGTCCGCCGTTATCGAAAATCTCGTCGTGGGTCATGCTGTAGGGCACATGGGGCGACACGCGGGTCTTGAATTGCCATTCCCCCAACGTTGCAGCCGGAAACGGCAGTACTTCCAGGTAGCGTCCTTCCGCCAGGCTGTCTTCGACATGGGGATAGTAGTAGTCGGGCAGCTCGCGGATCGCGCACATCTTCAGACCGATGCGGTCTTCGAAATATTTCAGCGCCACGGGCCCATGCACGGCCTGATT
>JBMOPR010000639.1:5994-8922 GCA_049323075.1 Pseudomonadota bacterium | reverse complement strand
AGGCGGCAGCGCGCTGTTCGTGATCAACCATTTCATTCCACTGGACGCAGTGGCCGCGCCCTGGTTTCGCGGCATCGAACTGCTGTTCCGCGACAAGCAGTTCAAGGTGTTCAAACTATCCTGCTGACCTTGTAGCGCAGCCGGCAGCGGGCATTGCGTTCGTCCAGCTCGGCTTGTGTCCGCAGGCGCGAGCGAAATTCCCGCAGGGTCTTTTTTTGCCGCATCAGGGCGACGACGGCGTTGTGGCAGGTGGGCGTGCTGAAACGGTACACCGACGGAAATTCATCGCGCACGAATGATTCCTGAAAATAGGCGCTCTGCTTCCATTCCTTCTGGCCGACAAAATTCAGCACCAGCATGCCGCGATCGGTGAGATGCTCCAGCAGCACATCGAACCAGCTGGCATCGGCGGCAATGGCGCGGGTGGGCAGGCCCTGATCCTCGTAATACAGATCATCGATGATGAGATCAAAGGGCTCGCCGTCGTATCCGATCAGCCAGTCGATGGCATTGGCATGCACCAGCTGCAGATTGCGGTAGCGCAGACCGAAAAACTTCCGCGCCACCTGCAGGTGAATGCGATTCAGTTCTACGCCTACAACGGCCTGAGGTGCTGCAAATCGGTTCAGCATGTGAATCGCAGCGCCTCCTCCCACTCCCAACACCAGCACGCGTTTCAATTCCGCCGGATCGCAAAACTGGCTGGGCAGAAACAGCAGATCCCACACGCTGCCGGTAACGCCATGCTGCGGGTTGTACTGACTGTGGAAAACGCCGTCGGTGTAGAGGCGCCGGGTTTGTCCAGCGCCGCGCACTTCATAGATGTGTCCGTTGTGCTGCTGGTGAAACAGTACTGCCATGGTGAGAAAAGCCCTGTGCTACGGCCAAAAGTGCGCGCATTGTAGCAGCTCACTGGGGCGGCGGCGCGCCTCATGGTATCCTTGCAGAACTTTGCAACCCTTTCGTTCAGGTGAACCATGTCGATACCCGCTTCCTTTGAAGGAAAACTGAAACTGCCCGTTGTCGCCGCACCCATGTTTCTGGTGTCGGGCCCGCAGCTCGTGATCGAAACCTGCAAGTCCGGCGTGGTCGGCACCTTTCCGGCGCTGAACCAGCGCACCAGCGAAGGCTTCGAGGAATGGCTGGTGCAGATCGAGCAGGCATTGCGCCAGCATGAAACTGCCACCGGCACAAAATGCGCACCGTTCGGCGTCAACCTGATCGTGCACAAGACCAATCCACGTCTGATGGCGGATCTGGAAATCTGCGTGAAGCACAAGGTGCCGCTGATCATCACCTCGCTGGGTGCAGTAAAAGATGTGGTGGATGCGGTTCACAGTTACGGTGGCGTGGTGTTTCATGATGTCACGACCAAGCGTCATGCCGAGAAAGCGGCCGAGGCCGGCGTGGACGGCCTGATCGCGGTCTGCGCTGGCGCTGGCGGCCATGCAGGCACCACCAGCCCGTTTGCATTGGTGAGCGAGATCCGCAGTTTCTTCAACAAAACCCTGCTGCTGGCGGGCTGTCTCAATAGCGGCCGCGACGTCGCCACCGCACTGCAGCTGGGCGCCGACCTGGCCTACATGGGTACCCGCTTCATCAACACCAGCGAAAGCCAGGCTGATCAGGAATACAAGGACATGATCATCGCCTGCGGCAGCAAGGACATCGTGCATACTCCGGCAGTGTCCGGCGTACCCGCCAGTTTCATGCGGCCCAGCATGGAAAAGGCCGGCTATGACATGGACAGGCTGATGAATCCGGGGGAAGTGGACTATGGCACCAAACTCAAACCCATCAGCGATGAAGCCAAGGCGTGGAAAACAGTGTGGTCCGCCGGCCAGGGTTGTGCCGGTATCCAGGACGTGGTGCCGGTCGCCAAACTGGTGGCACGGATCAGCACGGAATTTCATGCTGCACTGAACGAACAGGCTGCCTTGCTGAAAAAGTGGTGAACCCGTCGCCGCACATCCACTGTCTCGCCCCACAAAAAACGCCGCATTCTGTGCGGCGTTTTTTGTGGGGACAACCTTATCTGCGAAGTAGTATCAGGCGGCACTCACCTGCGCCTGCTGCGCGTCGATCACCTGCATTTCCTGGCCATACTTCGCCAGCAGATCGCGGCGCTCATCGGTTTCCCAGGGATGAAAATCCGGACGGAAATACTGCAGCAGGTAAGGCGTCAGCACCCGCATGATGCCCTCCTTGCCCCACAACAGATCGCGCATTTCCTTCTGGGTTTTGGCATTCCACAAGCCGTCCTTTTTCAGCAGATATTCCTGCCGGTTGCGCAGGCGGACCAGCAGATCGATCGTGACGAAAATCATGCCAGCGCTCCGCAGGAAATAACCACCCTTCGCCTGCTTGAACAGATCGAAGCACACGGCTTTGTGCTCCACTTCTTCCATCGCGTGATACACCAGCAGTTCGCGGAACGGCGATGCCGCCTTCTCGATCAGATCAGGGCGCTTGTAAATGAACAGATGCGCCAGCGACGCGGTGAAATGCTCCGACGCGGCCGTCATGGACAGTCGCCACAGTGGCTTCAGTTTTTTCTTCGACCACTGATTGTCGCGCTTGAGCTTCAGATCAAACCCTTCCATTCCGATATAACCCAGCGAAATCAGGGCATTGGTCCAGGCATCATGTTCGCGTCCGTGCATGGCTTCCTGGCGGATGAACAAGCGAATCTGCTCGTTCAGTTCGGCTGAAATGTTGTCTTTGCCCAGCATGTCGCGCACATCCCGCGCCGAATCCATGAAGAAGCGCTCTCCCTCCGGAAACATGGCCTGCAATGCATTGAAAAAGTGGGTCACCACGGGATCACCACCGTGCCAGTAACGGTTCTGCCGCATGACAGACTCATAGTCAAAACGGACGACGCGGGGAATCAGCTTCAGTGCGGACGGGGTATGGGCGCGCGGTTTG